>JBBIHT010000048.1:0-9964 GCA_037446845.1 Geothrix sp.
GGGTCCAGGGCCTCTTCGCGCGCCTCCTCCGGCAGCAGGCAGCGGTTCTTGAAGTCGCTGATGAATTCCAGCACCCGCTTCGGGTGGTACTGCTTCTCGGGCAGCTTCAATTCCGCCAGCACCTGCTTGATGAGGCTCTTCTGGTCGCCGGGATCGAAGATGACGAAATCGCGGCCCACGGGGGTGCGGTCACCTTCCCGGCGCAGGATGCGGGTGCAGAAGCTGTGGAAGGTGCTTACCCACATCTGGGCAGCGGGCACGGACACCAGCCGCTGCACCCGCTCCCGCATTTCCTCGGCAGCCTTGTTGGTGAAGGTCATGGCCAGGATGGCGCCGGGATGGACACCCTCCTCCTCGATCAGCCAGGCGATGCGCCGGGTGATGACGGTAGTCTTGCCCGAACCGGCCCCGGCGAGGATCAGCAGCGGCCCATGGGCATGCTGAACGGCCTCCCGCTGGGGAGCGTTGAGGTTCCGCAACAGGGGGTGATCGGAGAGGTGATCCTGGGCGCCGGGCATCCCTCCATGCTACCGGGGCCACCCTGCCGCGGCCTCCACCTATCCCGGAGCTGCCGGTGCCGCTAGGCTGGAACCACGCGCCCGTGGCGGAATGGCAGACGCTACGGACTTAAAATCCGTTGCCGGAAACGGCGTGCCGGTTCGACCCCGGCCGGGCGCACCAGGGTCAGGCCTGGAACTGCTTCACCAGGGAGGCCAGGCCCTCGGCGGTGTGGTGGAGCCCCTGGGCGGTGTTCATGCTGGCCTCCACGGTGCTGGATAGCTCGATGCTGGCGCTGGCGTTTTCGGCGGCCTTGGTGGCCCCCAGTTCCACCTGCTTGGCCACCTCGTGGGCGGCCTGGGTCTGTTCTTCGGAGGCGGCGTTGATCTCGTTGGACATGGCCACCACCTGGCTGATGTGCTCCCGAATCTCGCCCAGGGCATGCACCGCCTGCTGCACGGTGCTTTTGCCATCCTGGATGGCGCGGTTGCTGCCCTCGATGAGGGTAGCGATTTCCCGGGCGGCCTGGTCGCTGCGCTCGGCCAGCTTGCGAACCTCGTCGGCCACCACCGCGAACCCCTTGCCCAGGACCCCGGCCTTGGCGGCCTCGATGGCGGCATTCAGGGACAGCAGGTTGGTCTGCCGGGCGATGTCCTGGATCACCTGCACCGCCTCGACCACCTGTTCAGCGGAGGCTTCCACTCGGCCCATGGCGGCCATGGCATCGGCACCTGAACGGTCCCCCGCATCGGTGGCCTTCACGGCCTGTTCGGCCTTCTGGTGACTGATGCGCACATGTTCGCTCACCTGCTGGATGGAGGCGGAGAGTTCGGTCATGGCCGAGGCCATCCGTTCGGCGGAAACGCGCTGGTCATCGGCGTTGCGGGCCAGTTCCTGGCTGGTGGAGGCAATGTCCCGGGTGGCGGTGGTGAAATGCCCCGCCCCGTCGGACACCTGCATGGCATCGAACCGGATGCGGTTGATCATGCCCTTCAGCCGGGACTGCATCTCCTGCAGGGAATTGATCAGGCTACCCCGGTGATTGCGAAGGGTCTCGATTTCCAACTGCAGGTTCCCCTCGGCCACGGCCTTGGCCACGGTGATGGCGTCCCTGGGCTCCCCGCCCAGCTGGCCCCGCAGGACGCGAATGAGAACCGAGAACACCACGAAGCTGATGGCCAGCCCCGCCAGCCCACCCGCCACCAGGATCCAGAGGTTGCGGTCAGCGGTGGCCCGCATGGCCCCCAGACGCGCCTTCACCCCCGCCACCTCGCCGGACTGGATGGCCATGACTTCACGGACCAGACCGCTGGAGGCCGCGTCGAAGGCGGCCATCTGCTGGTTGCCCTCGACGGCACTCACGCCATAGGCCTTCACCATGGCTTCACCAACGACGAGGGCGGCCTCGAAATCCTGTCCGACCTGCTGGGCCTTGGCCAGGGCGGCTGGCTCCTGGCCATACTTCCCCTCCAGCGCGGTCAGGGCCTTGCGGAAGGCTGCCGCAGCCGCTTCTGCCTCCTGCAGGGCCTCGGGGTTCTTCGTCAGCGAGGCATCCGTGAGGAACTGCTGGACCTGGCTCATGTTGAAGGCCAGTTCATCGGCCAGCAGGGCCTGGGGCAGTTCCTGGTTTCCGATGACCGCCGCCGCGCCCTGGGTGGTCTTGAAGCCCGCGAAGGCCAGGAGCAGCACCAGGGCGAACACACCAAGGACACAGCCCCCCGCCAGCCACAGCCGCTTGGCAAAGGGCATGTCGGGTGCCGGCACCCAGGCCGGCTGGTTCAGGTCCGCCAGGCTCACCCCGGCCCGCACCTGGGCGTACAGCGCGTCGGCTTCCTCGATCTGATGGCGCGTGGGCTTGCTGCGGATGGAGACGAAGCCCACGATCTGCCCCTGCTCTTCCACGGGGGTGACATTGGCGTCCACCCAGTAGAAATCCCCTTTCTTGGTGCGGTTCTTCACCATGCCGCGCCAGGGTTGCCCCGTCTTCACCGTCCGCCACAGATCCTCGAAGGCCGCCGGGGGCATGTCCGGGTGGCGGACGATGTTATGGGGCTGGCCCACCAGCTCCTCAAGGCAGAAACCGCTCAGGCGGATGAACTCATCGTTGGCCCAGGTGATGATGCCCCGGGTATCGGTCCTGGACACAATGAAGGCACCATCCTGGACATGAAGCTCGGTGTTGGTGACAGGCTGGTTGTTGCGCATGCATGCTCCAGGGAAGGGCGACCCTTCCCCCTTCGGCAGCCGGGCCTGGCCCTTGAATTCGGTCAGGCCTGGGGAGGCTGGGACTGCCGGGCCAGGGCCTTGAGGAGTCCGTTGAAGCGCTTCCAGCCCTCCAGGTCCCCGTGGGCCAGGCGCCGCACCTTCACCCAGTCCTGCTCGGCGGCGGCCTTGGGGACGCCCTTCAGCATGAAGTCGTAGGCCAGGATGCGGGCTGCCACCGCGGGATCCAGTGCCCGTTCCGGGTTCCCGACCAGATCCTCCCCCACCAGCTTGCCGAACCGCGCGTATTGGGCCCTTCCCACCAGGGGCACGAAGCCCCGGCCGCAGTACCGGGCCCCATCGCCGGGTTCCACATTGCCCAGACCCCGGTCGAATTCGTAGCGGCGGCGGAAGTAGGCGTCCGTACCCTGCTCCTTTTCCGGGGCGAAGAGATAGGATTCGGCGCCGATGGTGGCGATGGCGGCCACCTCCGTGCTGGCGTCCAGGATGTCCAGGGCCTCCAGCGCCTGCAGGACCAGGGGCCAATGGGCCGCCACATTCCCCGCCGGGGCGTGGAGGAGAGCTGCGATGACATCCGCCGTGAACGGCATAGGGAAACTCCCAGGCAAGGCGCGTGCGGGAAGATCAGCAAGTCAATCTACCATGGGGCGTTGCACGAGGCGGTCCATGACACAACACACCCTTCGATCCGGGGATTGGGAAGCCACCGTGGCCACCCGGGGGGCGGAACTCCAGACCCTGAGCGCCAAGGGGCAGCACCTGCTCTGGGATGCGGGCCCCCTCTGGCCCCGGCACGCCCCCCTCCTGTTTCCGGTGGTGGGCGCACTGAAGGGAGATCACCTGCGGCACCAGGGCGCGATCCTGCCCATGCCCAAACATGGTTTTGCCAGGGAATCGGAGTTCAGCCTGGTGGCAGCCTCCAGGACCACCTGCACCCTGGTACTGGGGGACAGCCCTGGCACGCGCGCCGTCTATCCTTGGCCCTTTCGCCTCCAGGTGGGCTACGCGCTGACGGATCGAGGGCTCCGCATGGACCTCGAACTGCGGAACCCGGGCACCGAACCGCTGCCCGCCAGCCTCGGGCTCCACCCCGCCTTCCGTTGGCCTCTGCTCACTGGGAAGGCCAAGGCCGGGCACCGCCTGTGGTTCGAGCAGGACGAGCCGGGTCCGCTGCGGCGCCTGGAGGAAGCGGGCCTCCTTCGCCCTGAACGCCTGCCGACGCCCATCCAGGGACAAGTTCTGCCCTTGAATGAAACCCTCTTCGCGCAGGACGCCCTGATCTTCCTGGAACCGCGAAGCCGGGGCGTGCGGTTCGAGGCCGACGGCGGCCCCTCCCTCCGGCTGCAGTGGGAAGGCTTTCCTCACCTGGGCATCTGGACCAAGCCGGATCGGCGCCCCGGGTTCCTCTGCCTCGAGCCCTGGGAAGGGTACGCCAGCCCCGTGGACTGGGATGGCGAGTTCGCAGAAAAGCCCGGCGGCTTCCAGATCCCCCCTGATGCCACCCGGTCCTGGAGCCTCACCGTGAGCCTCTCCGACCCGGGCCAGGCGGCAGGCTGAAGCCTAGGCCAGTTCCGCTCCCAGGAAGTGGGGACTGGCCTGGATGATCCTGGCCTGGACCTGCTCGCCAAAGGGCAGCTGCCGGCCCGGCGCCACCTGCAGGTGGATGGTCTTCCACTCTCCGCTGTGCGCCAGCCACCAGCCATGCTCATTGGGCCCATGGGTCTCCACCCGCACCGGAATGCAACGGCCCAGGAACCGTTGGTTGCTGGCCAGGGTCAGCTCCACCTGCCGCTTCTGAAGACGGGCCAGACGCTCGGACTTCACGGCCATGGGCAGATCATCCTTGAGGCGGAGGGAAGCCGTACCGGGCCGCGGCGAGTAGATGAAGCTGAAAGAGGTATCAAAGGCCACAGCTTCCAGCAGGCTCAGCGATGCCTCAAAATCGGCCTCGGTTTCCCCTGGGAAGCCCACGATGAAATCGGTGCTGAGGGCCAGGCGTGCGCGACCCTCCCCCAGGTAGCCCAGTCGCTCCAAGTACTGGGCCACGGTGTACTCCCGGCGCATGCGGCGCAACACGGCATCACTGCCGCTCTGCACGGGCAGATGCAGGAAGGGCGCCACCTTGGGGTTCGTCACCAGCACCTGCGCCAGCTCCCGGGTGAAGTTCATGGGGTGGCTGGTGGTGAAGCGGATCCACTCCAGTCCATCCACTTCGGCCACCCGCTCCAGCAGGTCCGCGAAGGAGCAGCCGCCCGCGTAGCTGTTCACATTCTGGCCCAGCAGCTCCACCTCGCGGGTGCCCCCCGCCGCCAGCCCCCGCACTTCGGCCAGCACATCCTGCCAGGGCCGGTGCCGCTCCGCCCCGCGGGTGGTGGGAACGATGCAGTAGGTGCAGGCGTGGTTGCAGCCCTCGGTGATGGTGACCAGGGCCTTGGCCAAATCATGACGACGGGTCACTGAGGGGGGGAACAGGTGATTGTCCGGGTATTCGCCCGTGTCCAGGACCCGTGGCCGCCCTGCCTGAACTTCGGCCACGAGGCGGGGCAGCTGCTGGAGGGCCATGGTGCCCAGCACAAAATCAATGTGCGGCGCGCGCTTGAAGAGGGCGGCCTGCTCCTGCTGGGCCAGGCAGCCGGTGATGCCCACCAGCAGGGGCCTCCGCTCCTTCTCCTGCCGCAGGCGCCCCAGTTCCGAATAGACCTTGTGCACGGCCTTCTCGCGGATGGAGCAGGTGTTCAGCAGCACCAGGTCGGCCTCTTCCACGGATTCGGCCCACTCGAAGCCCTGCGCCGACAGCAACCCTGACAGCTTCTCGCCGTCGTGGTCGTTCATCTGGCAACCCCAAGTCTCGATGTGGAACTTCATGGCACCGCCCAACCCTTGAGCTTATCGAAAAAGGGTCGGCCAGCCCCATGATTGAATGCGGACGGCCATGGACCCTTCCAATCCTCGCCGGCCTTCAGAACTCGGCCCGCAGGCTGAACTGCCAGAGGCGGGGCTGCTGATAATTGCCCGGAGTGATGGCCGGGCCCACATTGTTCACCCAGATCATGGGCTGGCGGTTGGTGGCGTTGAAAACCTCCACAGCCGCCCGAAGGGTCATGGCCCGCACCCGGATCCGCCAGGCCAGGCTGGCATCCAGGCTCAGGACTTGGGGCAGTTCCTGGTCCCCACGCTGGGCACCGGGGGCCAGCACCTGGTCCCCGGACACCCGGATGAGGCGGCTGTACCGCAGTCCCGAGCGCCACAGGAAGGCGAAGCTGGATTCCAGGTTCCAGGGCAGGCTGAAACTGCCGAAGGCCTTCCAGCTGTGCTTCACTTCCTCGTTGAGGCTGCCCTCCGCCGCGGGAACCCGGTAATCCTGGCGCAGGCTCGGGATGGCCGCGAAGCCGGTGCTCCGGCCGGTGGTACTGTTCACATTGCCCACCTCGGAGTTGCCGCTCAGGTCCCCCTGGCTGTAGCTGAATTGCAGCCGGTGCCCCCCGTCGAAGGCACGCCCCGCCACCAGGTCGAGGCCCCGGAAATCCCGCTTCAGGCCCGGCAGATTGGCGATGACCTTCCCCGTGGCAGCAGCGTTGGCCAGGGCATCCAGTCCAGGAAGGTAGCCGAAGGCCGAGCTGTAGGTGTCCACCAGGTCCCGCACCCGCTTGAGCGTGATCGTGGCATCCAGGGTCCAGGTGCCGATCCAGGGCAGTTCCTGAAGGCGCTGCAGGCCCCCCTGGTAGAGATCGGTGCGGGGTGCCCGCAGGGGGCCCACGGCGACATTGGCCACCCCCTGGACGCCGCTCCGCTGCCAGGTGCGCCAGTCCGCCAGGGAAGGAATCCACACCTGTCGCGTCAGGGCGGGTCCGCCCGTGGTGGCCCCCGCCGCCGTGAGGTTGCCGGGCGCCAAGGGACTGTAGATGCGCCCGCCGTACAGGAAGAGGCGCCAGCGGCCCTGATCCGAGGGATCCCAGGAGAGGCCCAGGCGCGGGCTCAGCAGGGTCTGGCCGTAGAGGGCGCGGCCATCCTCGCCCTCCAGGGCGGCCCGATCCAGGCGCAGGCCCAGGTTGGCCTCCCAGCCCTGGGCAAAGCGCCAGTCGTCCTGGGCGAAGAGGCCAAGAAGCCGCTGCCTCAGCGGGTTCCCATAGGAAGCCCCATCGGCCAGAGTGCGCTGATAGAGGAAACTGGCCCCGCCTCCCTGCAGTTGGCCGGAAATGGGGCTGGGGGTGCTCAGGCTGTCCCCGCTGGCATAGGTGAAATCGGTCCCCTGCAGGGCGAGCAGACCCGCCCGGATCGCGCTGAGGTCACCTGCCGCGGGACCCGCGCCCCCGGCGGCCCGATCCAGGTAGGACTCGCCCAGGGAGGGCCGCTGGAACACCTTGGTGTAGTCGGCGACCAGACCCTGGAAGCCAGCCTTCAGCTGGTGCGTCCCCGCCAGGCGGGTCACTTCGCTGCGCAGGGTGAGATTCTGGATGCGGTCCAGGCGATCCTCGGGGTAGGCCCCAAAGGATTCGTTGCCAGGAGCATCCAGCTGACCCCGGAAGGGCCCCGCCTCTGGGGTGGCCGGCCTCCAGTGGAAGCGCGTGCGATGCAGGCCCGCGGTGTTTTCCCAGGTGGTGTCCACCCCCAGCACGCCCACATGCTTGAGCAGAAAACTGTCTCCACCGCGGGTGCGGTTGGGAAGCTGGTCGTCCTTGATCCGGCTGTCTCCGGCGGCATCGAAGTTGCCCTGGGTCACCGGGTCGCCGAAGTAGCTGGCCTCGAACCGGTGCTCCGCCGAGGCCAGCCAGGTGAGCTTGAGGAAGCGGTAGCTGCGGTCCTCCACCTGGGTGCGCCGATGCGGCGCGGTACCCGGGGGCTGGACATTCTCGAAATCCAGGTCCAGCAGCTGGCGCTGGAAGACGCCGAAGAAGAAGAGCCGGTCTCTGACCAGGGGGCCGCCCAGGCTCAGGCCCACTTCGGCGGCATTCGTGGGCCGTTCCTCGGGTGTGGTGGCCTTGTCCGCATCGGGGCTGGCATTGAGTCCCCGGAGGATGCGGCTGGTGAACAGCGCGCCCTGGAACGCGTTGCCGCCACTCCGGGTCACCAGATTGAACACCGCTCCCGGGGCGAAGGCCACTTCCGCCTTGTGGCCGCCGGTGCTGAGGGTCTGGCTATCCAGGATCTCCGTGGAAAGGTTCAGGCCGAAGCGCCCGGTGGAACTGAGCCCCGTGGCCATCCCGTCCACCAGGTAGGCATTGGCATCCAGCATTGAACCCAGGACCACCGGCTCTGGCTTGCCCGAGGGACTCACCCCAGGCACCAACAAGCTGTGTTCGAGGAAACGGTGCGGCGCGAAGGGCAGGCGCGCCAGGTCTGCGGCGCTGAACACCGCCGGTGCGGTCACTGCGCTGGTGTCCTCCCGCAGGGGGCTGGCCTCCACGGGAACAACCATTTCCGAAAGGGCCAGGGTGACCCTCAGCCGCAGTCGCTCGTCTCCTCTCAGGTGCAGGATCTGGCCCTGGAGGCGGTAGGTTCCGGGCAGCAGGCCCGCCACCGCCGCCAGGCCCCGCGCGTCGGCCCGCAGGAGGCGCCGGTCGCCCCGGTCCAGGGATTCCAGTACCAGCACGGCCCCAGCGCCCGGCCGCCCCGAGGCGGCGGTCACTTCCACCCGAAGCGAGGCCGTGGTCTGGCTATGGAGGAGTGGCGCCGCCAGAATGAGCGCCGCCAGGGGTCGCGCCCAGGTCGTACTCCGATGTCTCATGGGCGCCTTAGGCGCACGGAGAGTCCCTCGGCGGTGGCGCCCACTTCCAGCTCCAGTTCCCGCATCCGGGCCCGGAGCCAGTAGGCTGCCAGATTCCGGGGACAATCCGGGGAGGGGTCCGGCTGGAGCGCCGCAGGCAGGGGGGCATCCACCGGCCACCGGATGATCCAATGGGTGGCCGTGGCCTGGGTTTCCAGACGCAACGGCTCCGGGGCGACCCACGGCAGGATCTGCCGCGTGAAGGCCACCGCCCAGTCCTGCAGGCCAGGGACGGGCCAGGGCGCGGATGCGTCGCCGCCGGACCTTTGCACTTTGATGGGGCACCGGAACAGCTGGGTGAGGGGCTCCAGCTTCCGCTCCAGCCCCACCTGCCACTCGGGCCAGGGCGCCAAGCCGGGATCAGGATGCCGTCCCAGCGCCAGGCCCCGGGCCATGGCAATGAGCGTCTTCCCCTCCTCCAGGGAGGCCTCCAGACGCAGGCGGTTCCTGGGTCCCAGCGGTGCCCGGGGATCGCTGAGGTCCAGCACGCCCTGCAGCCCGGCCAGCAGGTTGTTGAAATCATGGAGCGTGGCCAGCCACAGATCCTCGGTTGTCACGAACCCTCCAGCCCAACAATTCACTTGCTTGAAGGTATCCTGAAGGCGACCCTCATGGCATCCTTTGGCAATTCCGGGACACCCTATGCAGCCATCCATTAAACGACTTGGTGAACTGCTAGTGGAGGGCGGGTTGATCACCCCCGGCCAGCTGCAGAGCGCCATCACCCACCAGAAGATCGCCCGGGGACGCCTCGGCAGCAACCTGGTGGCGCTGGGCTACATCTCCGAAGAAGTGCTCATGGATTTCCTGAGCCATCAGACAGGGGTGCCCCAGCTGGATGTGCGCCAGATGGAAGTGCCTCCAGAGATCCTGAAACTGATCCCCCATCGCCTCGCGGAGCAGTTCACGGTCCTGCCCGTTGCCACCAAGGAGCCCAAGTCCCTGGTGCTGGCCATGTCGGATCCCTCGGACTTGAACGCCATGGACAGCGCGCGGTTTGCCTCCGGCCTGACCATCGAGCCCGTGGTGGCTTCCCACAGCGCCCTGAAAAAGGCCATCGCTGATCTCTACCGCAACCTGCAGGTTGCCGGCCCCTCCCCCACCGTGGAGGTGGGCCAGCATCCCTCCCAGGAAGGAGCCCTGCCCGTCCACTTCCAGCTGGACCCCCTGCCCCTGCCAGCCCACACGGCCCTGCGTCCCAGCGAGTTTCCCAAGGATCCCTTTTTCGATGGGCCCACGGCGCCCACCCAGCCCATGAGCGTGGATCCCTTCGGGTTCTTCGAGCCTCCCCCCACCCTGCCACCTCCCGCGCCGCCTTCCCAGGCGCCGAATCCCCTGGATCTGGTGCACAGCCGCACCCTCAACGAAACCGTCAGCCGCCTGGAAAACTACCAGACCCGCACCCTGGTGCTGGGCCTCATCCGCCTCTTCCAGCGCCGGGGCATCATCGGCCAGGACGAACTGCAGCGCCTGCTCATG
>JBBIHT010000049.1:0-9955 GCA_037446845.1 Geothrix sp.
AGCCCTCGGCCAGACCCACCCAAGGCCCGGCTCGCCGGGCCTTGCTGCGTACGGACAAGGGGCACCCCGAAGGGTGCCCGAGGTCTCAGCGGCTGGATGCCTGAGTCGCGGCTCCGCGGCTGGAAGGGGCTGGCGTGAACGGTCGCCCCATGCGGGAAGGAAAGTCCTTCCTCGGCTCCAAGCTAGGTCAAAATCCCCTCCCCACAAGCGGCAGGAGCGGCCTGAGTCAGGCAGGGCTGCCGGGGGTGCCGGGCCGGTAGGGCATATAGTGTGGAGTCCATTGGGCTTTGGCAATGAGTTGCTGCAGAACCCCGTCATCCACCAGCCGAGCCAGGCCCGCGTCCCTGGCGGAGATGCCCACGGCCTTGGCCACGGCGGCGGACACCGCCCGAATGTCTTTCATCTCGGGCAACAACAGTCCCATGGCCTCCTGCTCGGGCGTCACAAAGGCGCTGATGGCCCGGCTTCCCGCCATGAACATCGCGTCCGTGACGCGGGTGGCCTTGCTCACCAGGGCGCCCAGGCCAATGCCCGGAAAGATATAGAGGTTGTTGCACTGGGAGGCGTGCAGGGTGCGGCCGTTCCAGTCCATGGCCGGGAACGGGCTGCCCGTGGCCACCAGCCCCTTGCCTTGGGTGGCCTTCCAGACCGCCTCGGGCGTGCACTCGCACTTGTGGGTGGGGTTGGACAGCGCCAGCACGATGGGCCGCTCCGAATGCTTCGCGGTTTCCGCCAGGATGGCCTCGCTGAAAAGTCCCGGCTGGGCCGTGGCGCCGATGAGGACGGTGGGATGGGCATTGCGAACCACATCCTCCAGCCCGATTCGGGAAGGGTCAGCCAGGTGCCAGCCGGCGACCCGCCCCTTGTCCTGCGCCAGGGGAACCTGGGGGCCTTCCAGCAGGGGATCGCCCTCGACCAGGAGGCCCTGCATGTCCACGGCGAAGATGCGCTCCCGGGCCTGGGCGTCCGTCAGGCCCTCAGCCTTCAGCATGGCGCGGATATTCATGGCAACGCCCGTGCCCGCCTGCCCCATGCCCACGATCACGAAGCGCTCATCCTGGAAGCGGCTGCTCTTGATGCGCATGGCGGTCATGAGGGCTGACAGGGCGGTAGCACCGGTTCCCTGGATATCGTCGTTGAAGGAGAGGATGCGCTCGCGGTAGCGGTCCAGGTTCTTGAAGGCAGTCAGCTTCCCGAAATCCTCCCACTGCAGGAGCGCACCAGGGAAGTTGCGCTTGACCCCCAGGATGAACTTCTCCACCAGCTCTTCGTACTCCGCCCCACGCAGCCGGGGCTTGCGCACGCCCAGGTACAGCGGATCCTCTAGCAGGCGGGGATTGTTGGTGCCCACATCCAGGCTGACGGGGAGACACACAGCGGGGTGCACGCCACCAGCCGCCACATAGAGGCTCACCTTGCCCACGGGAATGCCCATGCCATCGGAACCGAGGTCGCCCAGGCCCAGGATGCGCTCGCCATCGGTCACCACGATGAGGTTTACCTGGGGCTGGGAGCGGCCCTGGAAAATCTGGTCAATGTTGGCAATGTTCTCCTGGGTGATGTAGACCCCCCGGTAGCGCCGCTGGATGTGGCTCATTTCCAGGCAGGCCTGGCCCACGGTGGGGGTGTAGATGATGGGGACCATCTCCTCCAGGTGCTCAGCCAGCAATTTGTAGAACAACGGTTCGCTGCGGTCCTGGAGCCCAGCCAGATAGATGTATCTCTCGAGATCCTCCGTCTTGCGCTGGTAGGCCCGGTACACCCGCTCGGCCTGGGATTCCAGGGTGGAGATACCGGCCCGCAGCATCCCATCCAGGCCCAGGTTCAGGCGTTCTTCTGCCGAAAAAGCCGAGCCCTTGTTCAGGTGGGAATCGTTCAGGAGCTGGCGGCCCCGCACATGGACTTCGTAGTAGTCCTCTCCGGTCAGGGGATCAATCTTGTAGCCGAAGGTCTTCATGGGGTGATCCTTTCCTCGGGAACCCGGGCTTCATTCACCGCCCTGGCGCGCCTGAAAACGCGGGTTCCCGGCAGATGCCCAGTTTATCCCGGCGGCGAGCCGCTGGGATCATTTCCCGGCCCGATCGAGGTGCCGGGCCAGGTCTTCCCCACTGCTCAGCGGCAGCGAGCAGGCGCCCTTCTGACAGACATAGGCAACCGGAGGTCCAGGTCTGGAGTCCCGGCCCTCATGGAGCGGAAGCGCTGCGACCTGGGCGACGGAGACCACCGCTGAGGGCAGATGCCGGTGGCGGATCTCCTGCAACAGAGGCTGGACGGCTTCTGCCCCAGGATCCCCAGCGATCACCAATTCCAGCGGCCCCCTCAACCACAGGTCAAGGGCGCCGGCCAGCCCCAGGAAGGCCCGGGGAGCCCGCGCCATCATGGGCCCGAAGGCCCGCAGCACCCCCTCGGCAGCCTGACGGAAATCTTCCCGCCGCAGGTGCCAGGACAGCCGGAGCAGAGCCCGGCAGGCCAGGGTATTGCCACTGGGCAGCGCCTGATCATAGGAGGGCTTCCGGCGAACCAGCAGATCCGGGCAGTGCTCCGCGGTCGAGAAGAAAGCACCCTCCACTGGATCCAGGAACTGCCCCAGCAGATCCTCGGCCAGCCGCTCCGCCCAGCGCAGCGACTCGGGATCGAAGTCGGCCTCGTACAGATCCACCAGCCCGCCCACCAGGGCCCCGTAGTCCTCCAGGAAAGCCCGCCCCTGGTGCTTCCCCTGGCGCCAGACCCGATGAAGGGTGCCCTCGATCATCAGCTCGCTTCGCAGGAACCCGGCGCAAGCCTGTGCCGCTCGCAGGTAGCGGGGCTCTCCCAGTACCTGGAAGCCGTGAGCCAGGGCGGAAAGGGCCAGGCCGTTCCAGGCGGTGAGCGCCTTGTCGTCCTGCCCTGGGTGTGTCCGGTGATCCCGCCAGAGCCTCAAACGCTCCCGCAATGCGCAATCCTCTTCCTCGGGGAGCGAGGCCCCGGGAGGGCAGGAGAAGCGGTGGATCACGCTCCTTCCGTGCTCGAAGTTGCCCTCGGCGGTGATGCCGTAGGCCGCGCAGAAACGCGCCCCTTCGGCTTCGCCCAGGGCCGCTTCCACCTCCCTGGGCGTGAAGGCATAGAACTTCCCTTCCTCGCCCTCGCTGTCAGCATCCTCGCTGGAATGGAACCCGCCCCGGGCATTTTGAAGATCCCGCAACAAGTAGTCCAGGATTCCCCCGGCCACCCGGCCGTACCGGGCCTCACCGGTGGTTTGCAAGGCCGTCAGGTAGCAATTGGCCAGCTGGGCGTTGTCGTAGAGCATTTTTTCGAAGTGGGGGATGAGCCATTGTTCATCCACGCTGTAGCGGGCGAAGCCCCCGCCCAGGTGGTCGTACATGCCCCCTTCCCACATGGCATCCAGGGTGCGCAGAGCCATAGCCCGGTCCGACTCCGTTCCCCGGGCGAACAGCAGTTCGATGGCCATGGATTGGGGGAACTTGGGCGCCCGGCCAAAGCCTCCCCAGCGCTCATCAAAATCGCGGCGCAGCTCGGCCAGGGCCGTCGTGAGCAGCTCCGCGCCCGGCAGGTCCTGGGCCGCCTCCACCTCAGCCTGACGGCAGAGGTGGGTCGCCAGGTTCCGGCCCTGGGCCACCAGATCCCCGCGCTGTTCCCGCCACAGCTCCGCAATGCGCAGCAGCAGGGAGCGAAAGCCCACCATGCCTACCCGGGGTTCCGGCGGGAAATAGGTGCCTGCATAGAAGGGCTCCAGGTCGGGGGTGAGCCAGACGCTCATGGGCCAGCCGCCCCGGCCCGTGAGCATCTGGACCGCATCCATGTAGAGGTCATCCAGGTCGGGCCGTTCCTCGCGGTCCACCTTGATGCTCACGAAGTGGTCGTTCAGTACTTGGGCTACGGTGGGGTTCTCGAAACTTTCCCGTTCCATGACATGACACCAATGGCAGGCGCTGTAGCCGATGCTGAGGAAGATGGGCTTCTGCTCCGTCCGGGCCTTGGCCAGGGCTTCTCCG
This sequence comes from Geothrix sp., assembly GCA_037446845.1. Classification (GTDB taxonomy): domain Bacteria; phylum Acidobacteriota; class Holophagae; order Holophagales; family Holophagaceae; genus Geothrix. The sequence goes on from JBBIHT010000049.1 coordinate 3,993, forward strand.
CCCCACGGGAACCAGTCCACGGGGTTGTGGGCATGCTGAAGCAGGTAGGGACTCAGGCATCCGGCCAGGTGGTTGGGCATTCCCGACTCCTTCGGTCAAGATTATGCCCCAACCGGCCCAGGGGCCTGAGCCCGGCCCTCGCCGTCCGTTAGAATGGTGCTTTGGCCCGGAACGGAGTCCCATGTTTGAAAGCCTGACCCAGAAGCTCACCCAGGCCATGAAGACCCTGCGCGGTCAATCCAGGTTGACGGAAGCCAACCTTGAGTCCGTCTTGCGGGAAGTGCGCATGGCCCTGCTGGAGGCGGATGTCCATGTGACGGTGGCCCGCACCTTTCTTCAGCGGGTGAAAGAGAAGGCCCTGGGTGCCCAGGTCCTCCAGGGGCTCAACCCTGCCCAGGCCTTCATTGACATCGTCCATCACGAACTGGTGGAGATCATGGGCGGCCAGGCGCCGGAGCATCCCATCTCATTTGCCGCCAAATCCCCCACCGTCGTCATGCTGGTGGGGCTCCAGGGCGCCGGGAAGACGACCACCTGCGGCAAGCTGGCGCTGTTCCTCAAGAAGCTGGGGCGTTCCCCGCTGCTGGTGCCCGCGGATGTGTATCGCCCCGCCGCCATCGAGCAGCTGCACATCATAGCCAAGGAGGCAGGCGTGCCCTCCTTCCTCACGGACAACCGGGACCCCGTGGCCATCTGCTCCGCGGCCGTGGCCGAGGCGCGGCTCAAAGGCTGGGATGTGGTCATCCTCGATACCGCGGGACGCCTGCACCTGGATGACGCGCTCATGGAGGAGCTGGCCCGCATCAAGTCGGCCGCGGGCCCCCATGAGATCCTCTTCGTCGCCGATGCCATGACAGGCCAGGATGCGGTGCGCAGCGCCACGGCCTTCCACGAGAAGCTGGGCATCACCGGCGTGGTGCTCACCAAGGCCGACGGCGACACCCGGGGCGGCGCGGCCTTCAGCATCAAGCAGGCCACGGGGCAGCCCCTGAAGTTCGTGGGCGAGGGCGAGAAGCTGGAGGACTTCCAGCGCTTCCATCCCGACCGCATGGCCCAGCGCATCCTGGGCATGGGGGATGTACTCAGCCTCATCGAGCATGCCAAGGATCGCCTGGACGAGAAGGAAGCCGAGGTCATGGCCAAGCGCATGGCCAGGAACCAGTTCACCCTGGAGGACATGCGCAAACAGTTCCAGCAGGTGCAAAAGCTGGGTTCCATGAACAAGATCCTCGGGATGCTGCCGGGCCTGGGCCAGATGAAGGAACAGCTGGCCACCGTTGCCACGGACAAGCGCATCAAGCATCTTGAAGCCATCATCAATTCCATGACGCCGGCCGAACGCAACAACCACAACCTGCTGGATGCCAAGAGAAAACGCCGCATCGCCGCGGGCTGCGGCCGCCCCGTGAGCGAGATTAACCAGCTCCTCAAGCAGTATGTGGAAACTAAAAAGATGATGGGCCAGATGAACGATCCCAGGTTCATGGCCCGCATGCAGCGCATGGCCAAGCTCGGCGGCGGCCCAGGTCTTCCCGGGTGAATGCCCCCATGCCGAGGCCTGCCACTTCCTTCGGTCGCCGCCGCCGCTGGTGGCTGACCTGGCTGCTGGCGGGCGCCGCCCTGCTCGGCGCCTGGCTCGCCTTCCCCCGCCAGGCTTCCCGCGTCTTGATCCTTAGCGGGCCCATGGAGGACCGAGGCCAGAACCTGGGCGTCGGCATGGAAGCTCTCCTGCGTGATCACCTGGAGGGCGTGGCCGGGGCCACCGTCAGCCACGAAGACCAGCTCCCCAGCATGGAGGGGCTCCGTCGCCTGGCGCCGGACACCTGGGTGCTGCGGTTCCAGGGACGGCGGGTGGGAGGAGACCTGTTGCTGATCACCGAATGGAACACGGTGGCACGCCTGCTGAGGGCACAGCCCTGGACCCTGGATTCACCCCCGGCCGGCCCTCCCGCAGCGACCCTCGACCACCTGGTGCAGCGTTGGCCCATCGGCCACCGGTTTCCCGTTGGCCAGTGGCTGGTCCCCCGGGACCAGGTCAGGTTCTGGGCCCTGCTCGAAGCCATGGCCATCCAGGATGACCGTGCCGCCACCGCCGGCCTGCTGGCCACCCAGCGGATGGCCCAGGCCGAGCCCCAGTGCGCCACGGCCTGGACGCTCCTGGGGGACCACCTCTACCGCAGCCTGTGGGTTCAACCCGAGGCCGCGGGGGTGGGCCTGAACTCCCGGACCTACCAGGCCTTCCAGCAGGCCCAGCAACGGGTTCCCGGCCATCCCAGGGCGACCTTCCTGGGGGCGCTCATGCTGACGGATACGGGCAACCAGCAGCTGGCCATCCAAACCCTGCGATCGGCCCTGGCCATGCGACCGGCTGTCCCTGATCTCTATCTTGGGCTGGCCTACGCGGCCCGGACGGCCGGCCTCCTGGACGGGGCCCGGAAGGCCCTGGAACGAAGAAGGCGACTCCTCGGGCCCAGTTCCCATGCCTCGGCATGGCTGGTGGAGACCACCTACCTCTACCAGGGCGACCTCCAGGCCTTCGACCTGAACCTGAGGGAGGTTCGCTTGGTCCGCCGGGACGCCACCGTATGGTTCTATCAGGGCTACCTGGCGCTCCTCCAGAAGCAACGGCAGGAGGCTCTGGACTGCTTCAGGTCCGGGAGCGAGGCCGGCATGACCCCCACCCCTTTCCGGGACCTGTGCCGGGCCTACCTCGCCTACCTGGAGGGTCGGCCAGCAGAGGGGCTCGCCCAGCTGAGGGCCATGGACGAGCTGCGAGGCAAGCTCCAGATCCCGGATGGCGAATGGACCTTCAAGGAGGCCGAAGCCTATGCCCTCCTTGGAGATACCGGACACGCCCTGGATGCGGCCAGTCGGGCGTTTTCCCAGGGATTCAGTTGCGCGGCCTGGTACGAAGGCTCCCCCTTCCTCGCCCGGGCCCGCACCCATCCCCGCTGGCCCACCCTGCTGCGCAATGTGCGGGAGCGGCAGGCAGTCCTGGCGGGAATTTTTCCGCCATCTGCCTTCGAGCCCTGAATTTGCACTTTGGCCCTGGCCCCATTCACGCTACACTTTCCTGCTCAGGGAGTGTCCATGCTGTCCATCCGTCTAGCTCGCAATGGCGCCAAGAAGCGCCCCTTCTACCACATCGTCGTCTCCGAGAACGACCGCATTCCCACTGGCCGCGCCGTGGAAGTGCTGGGTTTCGTCAATCCCATTGCCGGCAGCGGCGAGGCGGTTCGCATTGACGCCGAGAAGGCCAAGCTCTGGCTCCAGAAGGGCGCCCAGCCTTCCAAGACCGTGCTCGACCTCCTCAAGAAGAACCAGATCCTGTAGGCCGGTTCCCCATCTCGAGAGCCGGGCCCAGGTCCGGCTCTTGTTGTTTTATCCTGGTTCCATCTGGAGGGAGCATGAACCTCGAAGCCTTCCTTGGCGATGTCATCACCCCCCTGCTGGATCACCCCCAGGCCTTCCGGGTGGAGATCTCCGGCGAAGGGAGGGTGCGCGATGTCCTCATCCACGCCGCCCCCGAAGACAGGGGCCGCATCATCGGCAAGCATGGCCGCATGATCTCCGCCCTGCGCACCCTGTGCCGCACCGCGGGCGACAAGGCCGGGCTATCCGTGAACCTCGAGCTGTACGACAGGGACGAGCAGGAGGCTTGATGCTGCTCGCCGGTCATCTCGCCAAGGTCCAGGGCCTCAAGGGCGAATTTCTCCTGCACTGCTTGATGGATGAACCCGAGCGCCTGGATGGCATGGAGGGCCTGCTCCTGGCGCCCCCTGGGCAGGATCTGGAAGCGGCCTCCCCGCAGGCCCCTGCCCGCCCCGTGGCCCTGCGCAGCTTCCGCTGGCACCAGGATCGTCCCTGTTTGGCCTTCCAGGGCGTGCCGGACCGCACCGCCGCCGAGGCCTTCAAGGGCTGGTCCCTGTGGATGCCGGAGACCGCCGCCCTCCTGGAAACGGGCCAGAGTTTCCGACACCAGTGGATAGGTTGCGCGGTATTCCTCGCCGGCAGCAAAGTGGGGGAGGTGCTCCGCCTGGACCCGAGCCCAGCCGGCTACGACATGGTGGTGATGCGGGATCTCCGGCCTGGGCGCACAGGCCTGCGCGAAGTCCCCTACATCAAGGCCTGGTGGCTCCTCGACCTGGAGCACCGGCGCCTGGAACTCACTCCGCCGGAAGGCCTGCTGGACATCAACCAGGCCGGAGGCGGGCAGTGAACCCGCGCCTCGACCTGTTCAAGCAGACCTGGGGCATGCGCCTGTTCGGCTGGCTGAAGATTCCCCTGCTCGCCTCGGTGCATCCCGCCGTGGTGGAGTTGACGGAAACCCGTTGCGTGGTGCGCATTCCCCTGCGGCGCTGGACCCGGAATCATCTCGGTTCCATGTATTTCGGGGCCCTGGCCATCGGCGCGGATTGCGCCGGGGGTCTCCTGGCCATGGACCAGATCCACCGCTCGGGCGACCGGGTCGCCCTGGTGTTCAAGTCCTTCCAGGCCTCCTTCCTGAAGCGCCCCGAGGCCGATGTGTACTTCATCTGCGACCAGGGTGAGGCCATCCGCAGCCAGGTCGCCCGCGCCCTGGCCTCCGGGGAGCGCATCACCGAACCCATGGCCATCCAGGCCGCCGTGAAGCTGCCGGACGGCAGTTACGAACCCGTGGCCGAGTTCATGCTCGAGCTGAGCCTCAAGCGGAAGGCCTGATCAGACCCCCGCCGCCGCCACCTGGTGGATGAAGCGCTGTATGCCGGCCAGCAGCATCTCGATGGCAATGGCCGTCAGCACCAGGCCCATGAGGCGCTCGAAGGCCATGGTCACCTGTTCGCCCAGAAAGTCCGCGATCTTCTCCGCGAAGCCCAGCACCACGGCCGAGATGGCCATGGCCACCGACAGGGCACCCAGCCAAGCCCAGAGGCGGTGGGGTTCCCGGCTCACAAGCAGCAGGACCGTGGCAATGGCCGAGGGCCCCGCAATGAACGGGATGGCCAGGGGCACCAGGAAAGGCTCCCCGTGAATGGGGTGCGCAGCCTGCCCTTCGGGGTGGGGGAACACCATCTTCAAGGCGATCAGGAAGAGGATCACGCCGCCGGCTATGCCCAGGGAGGTGTCGGTGAGATGCATGAGCCTCAGCACCCGCTGGCCGAAGAGGGCGAAGAACACCAGGATCGCGAAGGCGAAGACCACTTCCCGCACGATGATCCGCTGGCGCCGGGCCGGATCCACCTGGCGCAACAGCCCCACAAAGACCGGGATGTTGCCCAGGGGATCGGTCACCAGCACCAGGAGCACGATGGCCGAGACGAAGGAGGACGAGTCCAGGGGGGGCACTATTTCAGGTCGAGATCAAAGGGCAGGCGGGCGTAGACACCCCGGGGGTCGTTGAGGCCGGACAGGGTTTCGATCTGCCGCTGGAAGATGCCAAGGACTTCCTGGAGAGGACCGGCGGTGGCCAGCTTCCGGGGCTTGCCCTGGCCGAGGTTGCGAAGCAGATCCTTGATGGGATCTGGCTCCCGCTCCGGGCCCACCACCTGGTAGTCATGTTCGGCCTTGGCCTGTTTGGCCGCGTACCTCACGGCCTCCCCCAGGCCCCCCATCTCGTCCACCAGCCCCAGCTTCAGGGCCTCCTGGCCGGACCAGACACGGCCCTGGGCGATCTCCTGCACGGCCTCCTTCTTCAGCTTGCGGCCCTCCGCCACCTTGGCAATGAACTGGTCATAGATGTGATCCACCAGCCCCTGGATGCGGTTCAGTTCCAGATCGTTCTTGGGCCGGGTGAGGGTCATGGGGTTGGCCAGCCTGGCGGTCTGGGCACTGTCCCAGGTGATGCCGTGCTCATTGGCCAGCTTCTTCACATTGGGCAGCAGACCAAACACACCGATGGAGCCGGTGATCGTGGTGGGCTCGGCGAAGATGCGGTCGCCGTAGGTGCTGATCCAGTACCCGCCCGATGCGGCCAGATGGCCCAT
>JBBIHT010000050.1:0-9885 GCA_037446845.1 Geothrix sp.
GACCGTAAAGCCCGGCCCCCAATCCAGGGCCAGGTCTTCCACCAGTGCCAGGTTCTGGATGCGGAGGGATGACAGCATGGTTTCCAGTCTAGCCGGGCTGTAACTGGGCGTCCGGGCGGCTGCTACAGCCTGAATCCCCCCACTGCGGACCTGAGCCCTTCGGCAACCTGGGCCAGGTCGGCTGCGGTGCGGGTGATCTCCTGGACCGTGGCGGAGAGCTCGTGGGTGGCCGAGGCGTTCTGGGCCAGCCGCGTGTTGTTCTCCAGCACCAGCACATTCACTTCGGCGCTGGTATCCGACTGGGCCGTGGCCGCCGCGCCGATGCCCTGGAACTGGTTGGCCACCTTCGCGATGCGCTGGCGGATATCGTCCAGGCTGCCCAGGGTGGTATCCACGCCCTGCACACCTGATTCCACCGCCTCCTGGGTCCGCCGGATAAGCTGCTCGATTTCGCCAGCGGCGCCGCGGGAACGGTCCGCCAGCTTGCGGACCTCCTCGGCCACCACGGCGAAGCCCTTGCCCATGGCGCCAGCCTTGGCGGCCTCGATGGCGGCGTTGAGCGAGAGCAGGTTGGTCTGCCGGGCAATCTCCTGGATCACGGTCACGGCCTTGACGATCTCCGCCGTGACGCCGCGGATATCCGCGATGCCCCGGGCCGCGGTTTGGCCGGCCTCTGCACTGCGCTCGGTGGCCGCCACGGCGCCCTGAGTTTCCCGGGCCGAGCCACTCACATGCTCGGCCACATCCGAGGCCCGGGCCTTCAGGTGGGCCATGGCCCCGTCCACCTGCTCGCCGGAAAGACGGAGCCGCTCGCTCACTTCGGCGATCTGCGCCACGGCCCGGGCCATCTCGTCGGAGGACGCGGCCAGCTCCGTGGCCCCGGCGGCCACCCGTTCGCTGAAGGCGGCGAACTCCTTGATAGTGCCGTGGAGCTGGCCGTTGTACGCATTGAAGGCCTGGGCCACCTCGCCCACTTCGTCCTGGGTGAGGACAGGCAGCCGAAGGGTGAGGTCCGAGGTGCGAAGCCCCTGGGCCATGGCGAGGATTGGCGCCGAGACACCCCGGGCCATGGCCAGGCTGGCCATGAGCACAAGGACCGCGAGGAGGGCCAGGGGAACAGCCGAGGACAGGGCCAGGGTGCGCAACTCGGTCCGCACATCGTCCACATAGACCCCAGTGGCCAGATCCCATCCCCATGGCGCGAAACGGCGGATATAACTGATCTTGGAGCGCACCTTCCCGCCGGGCAGCACCTGGTCGTAGTCCACGAAGCCGCCATGGGGATGGCCCGCAGCCTCGTCCATGGCGGCAAAGTGCCGCAGCCCCTTGGCATCCTTGCTCTGGGAGAGGTCCTTCCCGTTCAGATCTGGCTTGATGGGATGGGCCACCATGCGCGGCCCCGGGGCCTGGATCCAGAGGTAGTTGTCCCCGTCATAGCGCATGGCCAGGATATCGCCCATGGCCTGCTGCTGGGCCTGCTCCCGGGTCAGTTCGCCCTTCTGGACCCGGGCCTCGAGCCCCGTGGCCAGGTTGTAGGCCCCCTCCACCACCTGCCGGGCCCCATTCTTCCGCGCATCCAGGTAGCGCCGCCCGAAGGCGGGAAGCAGGTAGGCGTAGACCACCAGCAGGAAGATGCCCAGGGGAGCCAGGCCCAGCACCAGGGTTTTGTGATAGATGGAGAGCCGCTTGAGCATATTGCCTCCGGCCTGAATCGCGGATATCTGATCGTCCCGGGAAGCGCACGCTTGAATTCCATGCCTCCTGCCCCATCCCCGGGCAGGCCGCCGCCCCACGGCGGCTCCCTCGAAGCCAAGGAAGGGTGCGGCATCACACCATCCATGGCGAACCCCACCCGCTCCGTGAACCAGGGCTCCCCAGGCATTTCCAGCAGCAGGGTGCCTTCCAGGTGGTCCATGCAGACCTGTCCAGGCGCTCCTCCTGTGCCCTCACGGGCTCCCGCCCTCAGGCCCGAAGTTCCTGCGCCTCTGACGAGAAATCCCCAATCCCATGGGGTTCCCGGGGATGTTCATCCTCCGGGCCTGTGATCGCGATGGGGCGGTGAGCCCGATGAGGCCGGGGCCTGCGCCTGAAGGCGGTGCGCCTGGAGGTCCGGGTGCGGAGGGGGCCGCCTCCACGCGGATCCGGCTCAGGCTCAGGGCGGCCATCCCTGCGGCCCTCAAGGCGCCGCCGCCCGTCATACTGTCTCTGGAGGATCCCCATGCCTTACCGGAAGCCCTGCGCCAGCGTCCTGGAGGCCATCGGCAACACACCGCTGGTCCAGTTGCGCCGGGGGGTCGAGAAGCTGCCGGTGGAGGTTTTCGCCAAGCTGGAGTTCCTGAATCCCATGGGGAGCAGCAAGGACCGCATCGCGAAGTACATGATCGAGGCCGCGGAGCGCGATGGACGCCTGAAGCCGGGCGACACCATCATCGAGAACTCCTCGGGCAACACCGCCATGGGCCTGGCCCTCATGGCCATCCAGAAGGGCTACCACCTCAAGGTCGTAGTGCGCGACACCATCTCCCAGGAGAAGCTCAACCAATTGCTGGCGCTGGGAGCCCAGGTGGTGAAGGCGGACTCACGCCTGCCGCCGGAGCATCCCGACAGCTACAACAACATCACGCCCCGCCTGGCCCGGGAGACGCCCGGCTGCTACTTCCCGGATCAGCATGGCAATCGCGAGAACAATGCCGCCCACTACCACGGGACGGGTCCTGAAATCTGGGAGCAGATGGACGGCCGCATTGACTACCTGGTGGCCGGCGCGGGCACTGGCGGCACCATTGGGGGCGCGGGCCGCTATCTCAAGGAGCGGGATCCCAGGATCAAGGTCATCGCCGTGGACCCCGTAGGCTCGGTGTTCTCGCCCCACTTCCACGGCGAGAAGCACCCGCAGGCCGGCCCCTACAAACTCGAAGGCCTGGGCGACGAGTTCCTCATCCCCACCATGGAGTTCGAGCTCGTGGACGACATGGTGCAGGTGACGGACGCCCAGGCCTTCCACCAGGCCAGGCGCCTGGTGAGGGAAGAAGGCATCCTCGGCGGCGGCTCCAGCGGCGCAGCGCTATGGGCCGTCCTCGAAGTGGCCAGGCGCCTGCCGGCAACCAGCCAGCCTGCCCGCCTGGTCACCGTGTTCCCCGATGGCGCCGGCCGCTACCTCAGCAGCATCTTCAACGATGCCTGGCTCGCCGAGCGGGGCCTGCTGTCACCGCAGGATTGATCCGGATGGCTGCGTTCTCGGGCACCTATGTCGAGGCCATCCGCCAGGCGCTCGGTGACGCCATGGAGTCGGATCCCAGCGTGTTCTGCCTGGGCGAGGACATCGGCACCTATGGCGGGGCCTTCCGCGCCACGGAGGGCCTGCTGGCACGATTCGGCCCCGACCGGGTGCTGGACACGCCCATCTCGGAACAGGCCATCGTGGGCGCGGCCATCGGCGCGGCGCTCATGGGGAGGAGGCCCGTGGCGGAATTCCAGTTCATGGATTTCGCCCTGCTGGCCTCGGATCTCATGGTGAACTTCGCCGCCAAAGCCCACTGGCGCTGGGGCGCCTCGGTGCCGGCAGTGTTCCGTGGCCCGGCGGGCGCGGGCAACGGGGGCGGTCCCTTCCACAGCCAGAATCCCGAAGGGCATTTTCTCGGCAGCCCCGGCCTCAAGGTCGTCGTCCCCGGCACCGTGCGCGATGCCTACGGCCTGCTTCGCGCCGCCATCGAGGATCCCGACCCCGTCCTGTTCCTGGAGCCCAAGCACCTCTACCGCCGTCTGAAGGATCAATGGGAGGAGACCCCGCGGGCCCGCCTTGGCGAAGCGGCCTTGCGCAAGGAGGGCCACGCGGCTGCCATCATCTCCTATGGCGCAGCCCAGCATGTGGCCCTGGAAGCCGCAGCGGAGCTGGATGTGGCTGTGCTTGACCTGCGCACCCTCTGGCCGCTGGATGACGAGGCCATCGCCGACCTTGCCCGGGCCGCCCATCGGGTACTGGTGCTCACCGAGGCCTCGCCCTCCTATGGGCCCGCCGCCGAACTGGCCGCCCGCATCCAGGAAACCTGCTTCCCCTGGCTGGACGCCCCGGTCATGCGGATGGGGGCTGCCGATACACCCGTGCCCGCAAGTCCGCCCCTGGAAAGGGCCTACCTGCCGGATGCGGCGCGGGTGAGGGCGCAGGTGGAGGCACTCTGCGCATGGTGATCAGGAGCTTCTTCGCCTGCCTGCTCACGGTCCTCGGCCTGTGTACTCATGGCCTGGAAGCCCAATCCCTCGCCTTGACCTTCGACGACGGACCCAACCGGGTGCAGACACCCCGCCTTTCCCCCGAGGTTCGCAACGCCGAGATCCTGAAGGCCCTGAAGACAGAGGGGGTCCAGGCCATCCTGTTCGCCAATGGCCTCGACGGCGGTGATTCCCGGGAAGGCCGCACCGCCCTGGCCGCCTGGGGCAAGGCGGGACACCTGGTGGGCAACCACACATACTCCCACCTGAAATTCACGGACCTCGAGCGGTTCCGGGCGGATGTCCTCCGTTGCGATGCCATGATCCGGGCCATCCCCGGCTACGCCCGGTTCTTCCGCTTCCCCTACCTGAAGGAGGGCCCGACTCTGGAAGCCCGTGATGGCATGCGCAGCGCCCTCCTGACTGCGGGCTACCGCAATGCTCCCGTCACCATTCCCACCTTCGATTGGCTCATTGACGAGCACCTCCGGGAGCGGCTTCGCCAGGATCCCCAGGCGAATCCCGGCCCCTATCGCGCCTATTACCTGGAGGATGTGCTGAGGCAGGCCGACCGGGCCCGGGCGCTGGCCCTGAGGCTGACGGGGCGCGAGGTGAGCCACGCCCTGCTGCTGCATCATTCCCTGCTGAACGCACTCTTCCTGGGCGACCTCATTCGCGCCCTGAAGCTGAATGGGTGGACGCTCATCGGCCCACTGGATGCCTATTCGGACCCCGTCTATCAGCGCCTCCCCAAGGGGCTGAATTCCGGCACCGGCCTCCTGCAGGCCCTCGCCCAGGAGGAAGGCCTGCTCGACACGCCCTCCCCGGGCCTGGAGGAAGCCTATGCCACCGAACAGCACCGTCTGGCGGAGGCTGGCCTGTGATCCCGCCAGCTCCCCCGGTCCAGGTCCAGGCGCCGCCCGTCCAACCGGGAGCCGTGGGGCTGGCCCAGAAGGCCCTGCAGTCCGGGTTCCCCCGGGAAGCCCGCCAGATTCTTGAACCCTGGCTGAGGCAGCACCCCGGGGACACCGATGCCCTGGTGGTGGACGGCTTTGCCGCCCTGCGCCTGGAACGGGTGCGGGCAGCCGCCGATGGATTCAGGAGGGCGCTCCGCATCAACCCGGGGGAGGTGGACGCCGCCTACGGGCTGGGCCTGGCCCTGCTGCGCCAGGGCCAGAACCGCGAGGCCCGCGCCGTGCTGGAAAAGGCCGCCGCCCTGGCACCGGAGCGCACCGATGTGGCGCAGGCCCTGGGCCAGGCCCGGACCGCCGCGCCGGATCCACCGCCGCCCCTGGCGCCCCTGGTGCGCCCAGAGCGCCTGCAGATGCCGGCGCGCATCCGGGAGAAACACTTCGAGGTGGCCACCGGGAAGGGGTGGCGCCCGCTTTTCCTCAAGGGCATCAACCTGGGCGCCGCCCTGCCGGGCAAGGCCCCCAGCCAGTTCCCGGACAAGGCCACCTATGCGGGCTGGCTCGACGAAATGGCAGAGCTCGGCGTGAACGCCATCCGCGTCTATACCATTCATCCACCCGCCTTCTATGAAGCCCTGGCCGAGTACAACGCCAGGGCACCCAAGCCCCTCTGGCTCATCCATGGCGTATGGGCCGAACTCCCGCCGGGGGATGACTTCATGGGCGAAGCCTGGTGGAGCCACTGGCGAGCAGAGATGCGCCGGGTGGTGGACCTGCTGCATGGCCGAGCCGACCTCCCACCGGAACCAGGTCATGCCGCAGGGGCCTACCGCGCCGATGTATCCCGGTGGACCCTGGCCGTGATCCTGGGTCGGGAATGGGAACCCCACAGCCTGGAGGCCTACCACGCCCTGCGCCCTGGCCTGACGGATCACCAGGGCCGCTTCCTGGGCATCCGCCAGGGCACCGCCAGCGAGGTCTTCCTGACGGTGGCCATGGACTACTTCCTGAACTACGAGGAGGAGACCTACCACGCTCAGCGGCCCATCGCCTTCACCAATTGGCCCACCCTGGATCCCCTCAGCCACCCCACTGAGGCCACCAAGGCGGAGGAGCAGACCTGGGTTCGAAAGCTCGGCCTGCCGGTGGACCCGAGAGCCATCCGCGAGTACGACAACGATGCCTTCAGCCTGGACATGGAAAAGGTGGACGCCACCAGCCTCTGCCAGGCGGGCCTCTTCGCCAGCTACCATGCCTACCCGTACTATCCGGATTTCCTGAATCTCGAGCCCGGCTACTCGGCCGGGCGCGATGCCCAGGGGCCAAGCAACTACTTCGCGTACCTCCAGGATCTGGTGCGCCACCACCGCAAGCACCCCGTGCTGATCGCGGAGTTCGGCGTGCCGAGCTCCCGCCTGGTGGCCCACTGGCAACCCCAGGGCCTGACCCACGGCGGCCAGTCCGAGCGGGAACAGGGCGAGCAGGATGCGCGCCTCTTCCGCAACATCCTGGAATCCGGCTGTGCCGGGGGCGTGCTCTTCGCCTGGATGGACGAATGGTTCAAGAAGAACTGGCTGGTCATCGAGTACGAGGAGCCCCTGGAGCGCAAGCCCCTCTGGTACAACCCGCTGGATGCGGAGGAGAACTACGGTCTCATCGCCTACCGCCCCGGCGCCGGGAAACCCGCCATCCTCATTGATGGCAAGGCCGATGATTGGGCCACCGTGCCGGACTACCTTTCCGGTGCCAACCTCAAGTTGAAGGTGTTGGCGGATGCCGGGTGGCTGCACCTGGGGCTGTTCTTCCGGGGACCGATGCCGGACTGGACTCAGGAGGGTTTCGCCCTGGGGGTGGATACCCACGGCACCGAGCTGGGGGACCACCGCCTGCCCTGGGGCCTGGATCTGCGGTCCCAGTCGGGCCTTGAATGCCTGGTCAGATTCCAGGGCGCCCAGACCGCGCTCTACACCGACGCGCCCTACGACCTCTTCACCCACCGCCTGGATCGCCCGATCCGCAGCGTCAAGAACGATGCCGGTTTATTTCTCATGCCCCGAACCGAAAGCAACCGCCCCCGCATCGGGCGGGACGGCACGCGCTTTCCGGCCCACCGCCAGGACATCGGATGGTTGCGGCGGGGCACCCAGGATCGCGGTTCCCCGGCCTTCGACTCCCGTGCGGAATGGCTGGAAGGGGATGCCGGCCAGGGCTGGCACTTCCTCGAAGCGCGCATCCCCTGGGGCCTGCTGAATGTCACTGACCCCAGTTCCCATCAGGTGATCCGGGATACGGTGCCCCCGGGGGACGCGGTGGGAACCGTCACCACTGAAGGGCTCCGGTTCTCCGTGGTGCGCTTCCGGGCCGAAGGAAAGCAGCCCCTGCGCAGTGTGGAGACCCTGCCCGTGGCCAGGGGCCGGCTCCTGCCCCTGTCGCCCCTGTTCACCTGGCCCGGCTGGGAACAGCCACTGTTTCACCGGGCGCGGAAACAGTCCTTCGATCTCCTCAAGACCTGCCTTCACAGCCTGCCAGACTGAGGCCCGCCCATGCTTCCACTCCCCCCCGCCCCGCCCAGCCTCATCGAAATCCAGGCGCCCGAATCCCTCGGCGCACGGCTGGCCAGGGCCCGGGCGGACCGGAACGAAGGCCGCCTGGCCGAGGCCATCCAGGGCTATGAGGCCATGCTGGCCCAGGTGCCCGGACACGAGACGGCCCTGCTGGAACGGGCCGAAACCCTGGGCTGGGCGGGCCGCTACACGGAAGCCAGGGCCGGGTTCTTGGTCTTCCGTAGCCACTTTCCGGCCCGGGCCTTCACCGCGGACCTGGCCCTGGCGCGCCTGGCGGCCTGGCAGGGGCAGACGGGCCAGAGCCTGACCATTCTTGAGCCCTGGCTGCACCAGGAAAACCGTCAGGCGCTGCTGGACGCGGCCGTCTATCTGAGCTGGGGCGGCCGCCTGTCCGAAAGCCTGAGGACCGTGCGCCGCTGGCGCCTGGCCCACCCCGAGGATCGCGAAGCCCTGCTGATCGAGGCCAGGGTGCTTTCCTGGGCGGGCCAGAACGGCGAGGCCAGGGCCCGGTACGCCTTGATCCTGGCTCATGCCCCCGGGGACCGGGAAGCCTTGACGGGCCTGGCAAGGCTGGCCCTGTGGGAAGGCAACCCCGGCGAGACCCGGCGCATCCTCGGCACCCTGTCGGCGGAATCCCTGGCCCATGCGGATTCCCAGCTGCTGCTGGCCCAGGCCGAGGCCGCGGATGGCCAGGCCCGAGCGGCCCTGCGCCTTGTCGAGCCGCTGGCCCGGCGGGGCTCGGCCCAGCGGGAAGCCAGGGAGCTCCGCGACGACCTCATCGCCCAGCGGGGGCCCTGGGCGGAGCTGGCCATGGATCGCACGGACACCAGCGAGGGCCTGCGCACCGAGAACCCTGCCTTCCGCGCCCGCCTGCCCCTGGGGGATGGCGCCTTGAGCGTGGGCCTGGCCTCCCGGCGAAGCGCGTTCCAGGGCGCCCTCCAGCACCCCGCGGAAGCGAGCCTGGGCCTTAGTCATCCCCTGGGGGCCCGGCTCAGCGCCACTGGAACCCTGAGCCGCCTGACCGATGTGGGGGGGGCCTCCGCCACCGGCTTCGCCCTTGGACTGGGCTACCGGCCCCTGGCCGGCCTGGACTTGAGCCTTTCCCACGAACGGAGCCTGGCCCTGTTCACGCCCCAGGCCGTGGCACGCCGCACCGTGTTCCTCTCCACGAACCTGGGCAGCTCCTGGCGTTTTGGCCAGGGCCGCCATGCCCTCTCGGTCGGACTGGGCCGCACGGAGGTGGCTTCAGGCCCCCTGGACACTTCCACCCGCCGCAGCCACCTGGCCTCCTACGAGTACCGCTTCCCCGCGACGGCGCTGGATCTGCGGGGAGGGCTCCTGGTGCGGGGGTTCGGCTACAGCCAGACCCTGCCCCTGGGCTTCTTCAACCCGGAACGCTACCG
Source organism: Geothrix sp. (assembly GCA_037446845.1). Lineage (GTDB taxonomy): Bacteria > Acidobacteriota > Holophagae > Holophagales > Holophagaceae > Geothrix. Next base: position 9,088 of record JBBIHT010000050.1, read on the forward strand.
GTGGCGCGGCCTCTTTGGCAGTGCCGGCTGGCATCGCGGCAGGGCACTGGAGCTGGGCCTGGGCGCCCAGGCCGGGCGCCAGCAGGTCAATGAGGGGCAAGCCCAGTTCACCTGGTCGTACCGGGCGGGGCTCACCTGGCGCCCCGCGCAGCTGGCTGTGGACTTCAGCGCCTGGTGGGCCCAGAGCCTGGCCGGCCTGCCGGTGACGAACCCGGTGGACCCTTCCGCCTACCGCGAGCACACCCTGGGCTTTTCCGTGCGCCTGCACGGCCATTGAGCATTGAGGCGCATTCCTTGCTAACCTCAACGACATGAGCCGTGCTTGGCCTGAGAACACAAGGGTGCTGGTGGTGGAGGACGATCTGGCCACGGCCCGGATCATCCAGGCACGCCTGGAAATGGAGGGCCTCCAGGTGCGGGTGGCCTATAACGGGCTGGAAGGCCTGGAGGTTCTCAAGCAGGAAGACATCGCCCTGATCACCACGGACCTGATGATGCCGGCCATGAATGGTTTTCGTCTGGTGCAGGAGATCCGCGACCTGCCACCCCCCAAGGGACAGGTGCCGATCCTGCTCATTTCCAGCAACCAGAACGAGCAGGACATGGTGCGCTGCCTGGCGGCCGGGGCCGATGACTACATGACCAAGCCGATCTTTGCCCAGGTGCTGGTGGAGCGCCTTTGGCGGCTGTTCCAGCGGGCCCAGCCGAGGGCCTGAGGCGTGCGCCCCCATCAGCTTCCTCCCGAGCAGCTCTTCAGCCTCCTGCTCTGGGGGACGCTGGGACTGGCCAACCTGTTGC
>JBBIHT010000051.1:0-9709 GCA_037446845.1 Geothrix sp.
CCACCTCTGCTCGCAGTTCCTCCGCCAGGGCCATGGCCCCCTTCCGGGAGGTCGCCGGGGCCAGGATCAGGAATTCCTCACCGCCCCATCGCGCCAGGGAATCAGAGGCTCGTAACTGCCTCAGGACGGTCTGGGCCGTGGCCACCAGCACCATGTCTCCGGTGCCGTGGCCGAAGGTGTCATTGACCCGCTTGAAATGGTCCAGGTCGAACATGATGAGGGACAGGGCTTGCTGGTTCCGTTGGGCCAAGGCCATTTCGGCCTGGGCTGACTCCTCGAAACGGCGCCGGTTCCAGACGCCCGTGAGGCGATCTACCGAAGCGGCCTGTTCCAGTTGATCCATGGCCCGCTGGATCTCCCGGTTGGCCGTCTCGATGGATTGCCGGGACACCTCCCGTTCTTTCAACTCCTCGCTCAACTGGGCGTTCCTGGATTCCAGCTGGGTGTACAGCAGGTCCGCCTGCTGGGTCATCCGGGTGAGCGAAAGGGCCACCAGCAAGGGCAACTGGGTGCCCAGGAGGATCGCCGCGGCCAGGCCGCAGACCTGCCAGGGGAGCGCGGCGAGCACCAGGGCCAGGCTGGTGGATACCACCTGCCAGCGCCCCAGGGCCTGGAGGGAGGCGGGATCCACCAGACGCCCGAAGGGGATACGGCCTGCCACTGCCAAGGTGAGGGCCAGGGCAAGGAGGCCAAGGGTGGGGGTCCAGCGTCCCGGGGCCAGACCTAAACACAGGTCGGCCAGCCCGCTGAACGCCAGCCAGGCCGTCGTGGCAGCCAGCGTGTACAGGCAGGCCACCAGCAGATGGCTCCGGCGCAGCCTGCCCAGGGCGAGGAGGCCCAACAGGGACATGGAGATCAGCAGCCCGGTCAGGAAGGCCTTGGCGGCCAGGGGAAGGGCTTCTGCTGAGGGCGGCAGGAGGAAGGGGGTGGGGAGCTCAGACATCAGGCTCCACTCATCGGCGCCTGCGGAAAAAGGCTTGGATTTGGGCCCGGCACTCCGGTTCCAGGAGGCCCCCTTCGAAGGTGAAGCGGTGATTCAGGGCTGCGCCTTCCAGGGTATCCAGCCATCGGCTCACGCCCACCTTGGGATCGGAAGCGCCGAACACCACCCTGGCCACCCGGGCGTGGATGAGCGCGCCGAAGCACATGAGGCAGGGCTCCAGCGAGACATAGAGGGTGGCCCCGGTGAGCCGGTAGTTCCTCGCCCAGGCGCCGGCACTGCGCAGCGCGAGGATCTCCGCGTGGGCCGTGGGATCATTCAGCCGCAGGGGATGGTTGTGGCCCCGGCCCAGCAGGGCACCCTCGGATACCACCACGGCGCCCACGGGCACTTCATCCAGGCGGTCGGCCTTCTCGGCCTCCTCCAGGGCGAGCCTCATGAAGTAAATGTCGTCGCCGCTCCACATCCGTCCAGTGTGTCCGAAACAGCGATCCGAGGCTGGGGAACAAAGGAGTAGTATGGCTGGTTTTCCATTCAACAAAAAGGCTGATCCTGGGATTTTCGGGTCGCTACACTCACTAGGGTCCACCTGGACCGCATCCTTCTCACCACCCCGCGATGGCCTCGTCCTCGCGGGGTTTTTTCGGAAGTCAAGGGAGGCCCATGCGCGCGCACCTGATCCTGAAGGACGGGACCCTCTTTCACGGACGGGCGCCCCTGGGGTTCGGTGGGAGCGGCGAGGCGGTGTTCACCACGGCCATGGCGGGGTACCAGGAAGTCCTCACGGATCCCAGTTTCGCGGGACAGATGGTCTGCATGACCTTCCCAGAGCAAGGCATCTACGGAATCCATGGCGACTTGAATGAGAGCGCCCGGCCCTGGGCCACGGGATTCCTGTGTCGCCGCTGGTCCCATGGACCTGACCACAGCCGCTCCGAAGGCGATCTGCCGACCTGGCTCAAGCGCCATCACATTCCGGTAATGACTGACCTGGATACCCGGGCCTTGGCCCAGCACCTCCGCGACCAGGGCGCCCAGCCCGCGCTCATCTGGACCGAGGCGGACGGCAGCGTGGAGGGCGGCGTGGCCAAGGCCCAGCTCCTGCCCGACATGGGAGGCCAGGCACTCTGCGCCGAGGTGAGTTGCCGGGACAGGCATGAATTGCAATTCATGCCTGCCCTTCGGGTGGCGGTGCTGGACGGGGGCATCAAGCGGAGCATCCTGGATCAGCTGGTGGCCACGGATCTGCACCTGGAGGTTTTCCCCTGGGACACCCCGGCCTCCGAACTGATCGCGCCGCGCTTCCAGGGCCTCTTCCTCAGCAACGGCCCCGGCGATCCCGCAGCCCTGCCCGGCATGCAGAAGGAGATCGAGGCGTGCCTCGGCCGACTGCCCATTTTTGGCATCTGCCTTGGTCATCAGCTGCTGGGCCAGGCCCTGGGAGCGCGGACCTTCAAGCTCAAGTTCGGCCACCGGGGGGCCAACCAGCCCGTGCATGACCTGCTGACCGGACGCATCGAAATCACTGCCCAGAATCACGGCTTTGCTGTGGACGAGGCCAGCCTGCCAAGGGAACTGGAGGTCACCCACCGCCACCTGGGCGATGGCACCGTGGAAGGCCTGCGCCATGCCACCCTGCCCATCTTCAGCCTCCAGCACCATCCCGAGGCGTCGCCGGGCCCCCACGACGCGCATCCAGCCTTCCGGCGGTTCGCGCGGTTGATGGGAAGGCAGGCCGGATGAACCACGAGGATTACCCGGACAACCTTGGTGCCCTGCCCCAGGTGAACGGCCTGGGCCGTTTTGTGAACTGATGCTGCCTTCCTCGTCCCTGATCTTCCTGTCTTCGTGGTGAACCCCATGCCCAAACGAACGGATCTGAAAAGTGTGCTGGTGCTGGGCTCGGGGCCGATCCAGATCGGCCAGGCCTGTGAGTTCGACTACTCGGGGACCCAGGCGCTCAAGGCGCTGCGCGAGGAGGGCATTCGCACAATCCTGCTGAACTCCAATCCGGCCTCGATCATGACGGATCCCAGCCGCGCCGATGCCTCGTACCTGGAGCCCCTGACCCTGGCAGTGCTGGAGAAGATCCTGGAGGCGGAAAGGCCCGATGCCATTCTGCCCACAGTGGGGGGGCAGACGGCCCTGAACCTGGCCATGGAGGCCCACGAGAGCGGCCTGCTGGAGCGCACCGGCGTGGTGCTCATCGGGGCGCAGCCGGAGGCCATCAAGCGGGGCGAGGACCGCCAGCTCTTCAAGGGCCTCATGGATGACCTGGGGCTGGAGACCTGCCGGGGCGGGTTCGCCCACAACCTGACCGAGGCCCGGGATCTCCTTAAGCTCACGGCCTTCCCCGCCATCATCCGGCCCAGCTTCACACTTGGCGGCAGCGGCGGTGGCATCGCCTACAACATTGATGAGTTCGAAACCATCGTGGCCCGTGGCCTCGATCTGAGTCCCACCAAGCAGGTGCTCATCGAGGAAAGCATCCTGGGCTGGAAGGAGTTCGAACTCGAAGTGGTGCGCGACCTGGATGACAATGTGGAAGTCATCTGCTCCATCGAGAACCTGGACCCCATGGGCATCCATACCGGGGACAGCATCACTGTGGCACCCATCCTCACCCTCACCGATCCCGAGTACCAGCGCCTGCGCGATGCGGCCCTCGCGGTGATCCGGGCCGTGGGGGTCGAGACAGGCGGGTCGAACATCCAGTTCGCCATGGAGCCCGAATCCGGCCGCATCATCGTCATCGAGATGAACCCTCGGGTGAGCCGCAGCTCTGCCCTGGCGTCGAAGGCCACCGGCTTCCCCATTGCCTGGGTGGCCACCAAGCTGGCCCTTGGCTACCGGCTGTGGGAGCTGCCCAACACCATCACCCGCATGACCAGGGCCGCCTTCGAGCCCGTGCTGGACTACATTGTGGTGAAGATTCCCCGGTTCACCTTCGAGAAATTCCCCCAGGCGGATGCTGTGCTGGGCACGCAGATGAAGAGTGTGGGCGAGGTCATGGCCCTGGGCAGGAGCTTCCAGGAGGCGCTGCAAAAAGCCGTGCGCTCCCTGGAGGATGGGCACAGGGGGCTGTCGGGGGCCCTGGATGGGAAATTGGACCTTGAACGGCTCAAGGAGCACCTGCTGATTCCAGGGCACCAGCGCCTCTTCTGGGTGTACCAGGCCCTCAAGGCCGGCCACAGCGTCGAGGAACTGCACCGCCTCACCCGGATTTCCGCCTGGTTCCTGCGCGAAATCGAGGAGCTTGGGGTGCTGGAAGGGCGCCTGAGAAGTTTCCCCTTGGACCGCCTGCCGGAGGAATTGCTGGAAAAGGCCAAGCGGGCCGGGTTCGCGGACAACCAGATCGCCGGATTCTGTGCGGGAACCGAGGCAGAGGTAGCCGCCAGGCGAGAACACTTCGGCCTGTGGCCCATCTACAAGAAGGTGGATACCTGCGCAGGGGAGTTCCTGGCGGAGACACCCTACCTCTATGGCACCTGGGAGCGTGGGACGAGCAGCGGGGCTGGAGCGTGCCAGGATCCGGTCAGCGAGGCCCCGCCCACGGCGCGGCCCAAGGCCATCGTGCTGGGCAGCGGCCCCAACCGCATCGGCCAGGGCGTGGAGTTCGACTGCTGCTGCGTGCAGGCGGTGGAGGCCATCCGCGCCAGCGGAGTGGAGGCGATTCTCATCAACTGCAACCCCGAGACGGTCAGCACAGATTTCGACACCAGCGACCGCCTGTACTTCGAACCGTTGTCCTATGAGCATGTGAAGGCCGTGGTGGACCGGGAGGGGAAGGGCGGCCATCTGCTGGGTGTCTTCGCCCAGTTCGGCGGGCAGACCCCGCTGAAACTGGCCTTGCCCCTGCACGAGGCCGGTGTGCCGCTGCTGGGGACACCGCTGAAGGCCATCCTGGATGCGGAGGACCGGGAACGCTTCGGCCAGGCCCTTCGGCGGCTGGGCATCCCCGCGCCTGAATGGGGCATGGCCACCGGTTTCGATGAGGCCAAGGCCGTGGCCGGCCGTCTGGGCTTCCCCGTCATGGTGCGCCCCAGTTTTGTCCTTGGCGGCCGGGCGATGGCTGTGGTCTTCGACGAGGCGGGGCTGGCCAAGTACATGCGCGAGGCGGCGACCGTGAGCCATGACCAGCCCGTGCTGCTGGATCGCTTCCTGGACGGTGCTCTGGAGCTGGACATTGATGTGCTTTGCGACGGCGAGCAGGTGGTGGTCGCGGGGCTGCTGGCCCACATCGAGGAGGCGGGTATCCACAGCGGCGACAGCTATGCCGTGATCCCCGCCCTGGGGGTGCCCGAGGACATCCTTGACACGGTTCGGCGCCATGCCCGGGCCCTGGCCCTGGACCTGGGCGTTCGCGGCCTCATGAACCTGCAGTTCGCCGTGAAGGATGGCATCGCCTACTGCCTGGAGGCCAACCCCCGGGCCAGCCGCACCGTGCCCTTCGTGAGCAAGGCCACGGGCGTGAACTGGGCGGGCGTCGCGGCTCGCATCGGCCTGGGCCAGTCGCTGCGGCAGCAGGGTGTCAGCGATGGCGTGCCGAGGGCTGTATCGGTGAAGGGTGTCGTATTCCCCTTCGCCAAGTTTCCCGGCGTGGACCCGGTGCTGGGGCCTGAAATGAAGAGCACCGGCGAGGTCATGGGCATCGGCGAATCCTTCGGCGAGGCGTACGCCAAGGCCCTGCTGGCCGCGGGCATTCCCCTTCCGCTGTCGGGTACCGTGTTCCTCACCGTGAACGATGCCGACAAGGCCCGTCTGCCGGAGCTGGCGCAGAAACTGGTGGCCCTCGGTTTCGGCCTCTGCGCCACCGAAGGCACGGCGCGCACGCTGGAAAGCATCGGCCTGAAGGTGCGCCGCATCTTCAAGGTGAATGAGGGCCGCCCCAATGCTGTGGACCTGCTCAAGAACGGTGAAGTGCAGTGGGTCATCAATACGCCCCTGGGCCGCGACGCCTTCCTCGATGAAAGCGCCATTCGCCGGGAGGCCCTGCGCCTGAAAATCCCTTGCCTCACCAACCTGAGCGCCGCCCTCGCCGCCTGCGAGGCGGTGGAGACACTGCGAGGGGAGATGACGGTTCGCGCGATCCAGTCGCTGGGCTAGCGCCTCGGGCCCTGAGAAGCCCTAGGCTTGTTTCTGGAGGGGCCCGTGTCCATGGCCGAACGCATCGAAGCATTTCTCGCCCTGGCCCCCTTCGCGGTCGTGGGTGCCAGTGTGGACCGCTCGAAATACGGCAACAAGGTGCTTCGCTGCTACCAGCAGCACGGTCGAGAGGTCTATCCCATCAACGCCCGCGCCACGGAGGTGGAAGGTCTGCGGGCCTACCCTTCTCTGGCCGCCCTTCCGGTCAAGGTGAAGGCCATCTCGGTGATCACGCCGCCAGCCATCACGGAGGGCATCGTGAGCGAAGCCGCCGCCGCGGGCGTGACCCATATCTGGATGCAACCCGGCGCCGAAAGCGAGGCAGCCATCCGGCTGGCGGAGGCCGCTGGCATGACCGTCATCGCCCACGGCCCCTGCGTCCTGGTCGTGTTGGGCTATCGCGACTAGGTGTGCCGGGCGGATTCCGTGGCCTCATTGAGCCCGAGGCTGCGGCGCACTTCCAATCGGTAGGCCTCATGGGCCTGGATCACCTTCGGTACCTCGCTGCGCCACAGCTTTGAAAAAACGGCGAAGGAGATGGTCCGCCTCGGAGCGTCGCCAGGGGTCGAGGGATCGGTTGAGTCCTGCGAGCACATCTCGCGGGTACCAGGCTTGGGGATCATGGGTGGGGTTCCTCAGGAGAGAAAGGTAAGCGGTTTGGAGGCGATAGGCAACCACCGATTCGCTGGGTCTGGGCCGGGCCCTGACGCTGGACAAGGCCTCGGAACCTTCGGTCATGCGACCCGACCCCTCCTCATCCACGCGCACATGGTAGAGCTGGAGGGAGCGGCTGGCGCGGGGCCCCAGGCCCAGGAAGGTGAAGGGTGCCCAGGCATGGGCGCGAGCCATGCGGTCCAGGGGCACAAAACGGCCCTCCCGCTCCGAGCGGGTGAGCATGGCCAGCAGCGATCCCTCGATATCCCGGTCCGTGTAGGCCAGGTGGATTTCCCGGCAGCCCGCCCTGCGGATTCGAGTCAGCAGGAAGGCCACCCCTTCCGGGTCGGTGTGGGGTGCGTCGAAGACGGCGCCGAAGGCCGGTCCCAGGGCCAGGGCGCCGGTGGTCTTGCCCGTGGCCTGACCGCCCATGAAGATCATCACCGGCTCTCCCTCGGCCTGTCCCAGGGCGCGGTCACGGAGACGCTTGCCCAGGTAATTCATATGAATGGCGGCCCGACCCGCTGGGTCCTCCAGGGCCTCGTAGCCCTGAGTGGGATTGGCTCGCAGGCTGGGCAGCAGGGTGGCGAGGATGTCACCATTCACCAGCTGGCCGTCCAGGGTGCCCTCCATGGCGCTGTATTCGTCCAGGGCCTGGTCCACGGCGCGGGCCAGGTTCGCTGCCTCGGCTTCCATGGCCCCTCGCAGGGCCATGCGCTGGGGCAGGGGCAGCTCCCAGTAGGACTGCCGTTCCTGCCAGGCCACCTGTTGCCAGGGTCGAAGGGGCTGCATCGGGACACAGTAGCGGAAGTTATGCTTTCAGGATGCTGAACCGTGCCTCTACCCTCCTGTTCCCCGGCCAGGGCACTGAAGCTCCAGGCATGTCCAGGGGCTGGGAGGCTCACCCCACCTGGTGGCGCACCGTGGAGGCGGCGGAGGCCCGTACCGGTTTGCGCCTGTTGCAAATCATGGCCGAGGGGCCCGCCGAGACCCTGCGCAGCCAACGGCTCGCCCCCTTCGCGGTGGTGGCCCATTCCGTCGGCATCTTCCGCTCCTGGCGGGCTGCCGGCTTGCCTCTGCCCAGGGCCGCCGCCGGCCACAGCCTGGGTTTCTATTCCGCCTTGGTGGCATCCAGCGTCGTGCCCCTGGAGGCTGTCCTGGACCTCATCGTCGCCGTGGAGACGCGCTGCGACGAGGCCTTTGATAACCGCCCCATGGGCATGGGGTTCCTCATCGGGGTGACAGAGCTGGAGGTCCGCACGGCGTTGCTGGCCTACCCGGAGCTGGCCTTATCCAATCGAAACGGGCGGGCCCAGTTCACGGTTTCCGGTCCGCTGGCTTCCCTGCTGCCCCTGCTGGACGGGTTGCGCCCGGCTGCGCTGAAGGTGGGCCTGTTGCCGGTCAAGCATCCCCTGCATGGGCCCCACATGGCGGCCCTGGTGCCTGGGGTGGCCCGCGCGCTTTGCGCCGTGAAACCCCGGGATCCGGCCTTTCCGCTGGTCTCCGCCTTTGATGGGCGGCTCCTGGAATCGGGAGCTGAAGCCTGGGACGAAGGCTTGGCTGCCGTCGCGCTGCCCCTGGACTGGCTCGCGGTGGTGCAACGGCTGAAAGCCCTGGGCGCCCCCCTGCTGGAATGCGGCCATGGCAGACAGTTGGCGGGGCTCACAGGCTGGGCGGACCGGGATCTTCCCGTGCGCAGTCTCCAGCAGGCGCCTGCCACCCCCTCGTGAAGCGATGGTCAAAAACCGGCCCGGCTCTTTGGCAGCCCTATGGATCCTCTGCCTTCGGCTCTGCCATGATAGGGGCCCGAAACCGTTTTCCCAGGATGATCCCCCGCATGGCCGTCTCTTCGTTGATGCTTGGTGAGGCCCTCGCCAACCGGTGTTCCCAGGTGCTCTATCGGTGCCTGGAGGAAGTGGGCAGCACCAAGGGCGCCCTTTACCTTCGGACTCCAGACCAGGGCGCTTTCGAGGTGGTGAGTTTCTATGGCTGGCCCAGGGGCACCCGGCCGCCGGTGGCCATGGCGGAGGGGCACCCGCTGCTGATCCACGCCCAGCGCGAGCGGCGGACCTTCATGGTCAACGACGCCTCCGAGTCGCCAGAGCTGGCGGCCTTCGGCCAGGGCGGTGAGTGGCCCCGGTACCTGATCACGCCGGTGTACCTTGCGGGCGACTGGGTGGGTCTGCTCATCCAGCGGGATCGCATCAAGGGGGGGACCTTCGAAGTGGCCCGGGACGAGCCTCCCACCCTGGCGATCTGTGATGACCTGGTTCGGGCCCTGAAGGAGTTCCGCCTCTACCCGGTGGGCCTGCCTGCGGTTCCGGCTCGGCCGCTCCAGGACACCCAGGACGACTCGGAGCCGGGCCTGCGCCCCGCGGGTTCCTCCGCCGCCATGGGGCCGGTGGCCACGCCCGAGGGCCTGCCCACCGCCTCGGCCATCATTGATGAGGTGGCACCCATGGCGGAGCGGTTGCTCCCGCCAGCGCCGGTCACCGCGCCTCCGGTTCACAGTGCGGAGGTGCCGCTGCATTCAGGGGTCCCCTCCCCCCAGGAGCGCCTGTACGGGTTCCCCGCAGGGCAGAACGGCTTCACGGCCCTGCCCTGGGAAGCCGACCGCACCCTCAGCGGCTGGGTGGCACCTGCGCCCATGAACCCCGAGCGCAAACGCGGCATGCTGCCGCCGGAACAGCGGGCGTTCTTCTGGGAGATTGCCGGGCTGCTCACCCAGATCCTCTCGGCGGCCTCGGTGGCCCTGTGGGTGGAGGACCCGGAGGAAGTGCGCCCCATCCTCGCCTACAGCACACTGCCGCTCTCGACGGAGCTGCAGCAGCAGATCCTGGCCCACGCCACCTTCCATCTGCCCCATGTGCAGGAACAGGATTTGCGGCTGATCACCCGGGTGGGCATGGTTGAAGGGCTCGAACTGAAGGGGGCCTTCGCCACCTATATGCCCCTGCTCCTCAACGAGAC
>JBBIHT010000052.1:0-9552 GCA_037446845.1 Geothrix sp.
CGGATCAGACCCGGCGCCAGGGCAGCACCTACCTGAGCCCGGGCATCCGCTGGGCCTACAACTTTCCCAGCGGACTCCAGGTCGTCCCCGGCCTCGCGGTGCCCATCGGCGTGGGTGCCAGCCGGGGAGAAAAGGCCATCTTCCTGTATCTCAGCTTCGAGCACCCCTTCGGCAAATAGAAAATCAAGCCGCGATTTCCCTGGGCCGAGACAGACAGGGGAGCCCCTTGATGCCTCTGCCCAGCCCCTTGCTCTTCATGGCCGCCTTCGGCCTGAGCGTTCCCCTCGCCGCCCAGGATGGGGGGGCCCCGCCCCAACCTGTTCCCCAGGGCCTGACCTGGCGTGAAGCCCTGGACAAGGGGCGGGGCCAGCTTGCGGAGGCGCTCGGCGGCACCCAGGTTTCGGCCTTTGGCGATGTGCTTCTGGCCACGGACGATGCCGGCTCCAGGCGGCTCGACTGGGGCTCCTTCGAATTGGACCTGTCCAGCCAATACGGCGACAACCTGGAAGCGGCCTTCGCCGTTGTTACGAACCGCGAGGCCACCCAGATGCCCGTGGGGTTCCTGGACTGGCATCCCTTCGGGGGGACCATCGCCCCCCGGGGCCGACTCTGGGTGGAGAAGGGCTTCCATATCCAGGCGGGCCGCTTCGATGTGCCCTTCGGCAATGACTGGCAGTTCTTCGCCAGCAAAGACAGCGTGTCCATCACCCGCCCCCTCACCACGAGCGAGATCATGGAGGGCGGGTACAACGATGTGGGGATCCGCATCCTCGGCAACAACGGGACGGTGAACTTCAACACCTTCGTGCTCCGGGGCTTCGGCGACGGCCGGCTGGTGGGAGGACGCCTCGGCTTGACGCCCTTCGGCAATCCCTTCTCCCTCAAGGAGACACGGGATCCCAAATCCGCCGAACTGGGCCTCTCCTACCTCTACGATGTGGGGCCTGACCGCCGGAAACAGGAGGTGGCCTGGGCCGTGGATGGGGAAGCGCGCCTGGGTGGCTGGTACCTGCACGGCGAGTATCTGGAGCGTCACCGGCAGCCCACCGGCCTGGGCGAAGGGGGCGGAAGCCGGGGCTGGCACCTGACCCAGGAATATGCGTGGCCGGACCTGGCCACACCCACCACCGCCTTCCTCAGGTATGAACGCCTCGGCAGGCGACCCCAGGATCCACCGCCGGGCGATCCCGACGATGCCCGAATCGTCCTGGGGGGCAGCGTGACCCTGGCCCGCCTATTCCAGATCAAGGCCGAGTGGCAGCATGCGCTTGAGGCCAGCAGCCCCATGCGCGACAAGCCGGGCTACCAGCGGAACGAGTGGCTCGCCCAGCTGGTGGTGGTGTTCTGATGCGCGGCCTCCTGTTCCTGCTCCTGGCCTGCAATAGCCCGGTCTGGGCGGCCGCTTCGGACATGCCGGGTCACGCGGCACTCCACGACGCCGCTCCCTGCCAGAACTGCCACGGCAAGGAGGCAGCCCAAATCTGGTCCGCTGCCCGCGATCTCTGCTGCACGCCCTACTGCCAGACCTGCCACCCGGCCACGGCCATGAATCAGCATCACCCCATCGGCACGGAACTGACGCGAACCCCAGCCCCCCCCCTGCCCCTCACGGCCACCCGGCGCACAGCCTGCTTCACATGCCACGATCTCTCCCGCCCGCGCTTTGCAACGGTGCGCTGGAAAGCCGAAAGCCTGTTCGGCCGCCTGTTCCGCCGACAGGCCGAGTTCAAGACCTACTACCTGACCATTCGCAATGATCGCGGACAGCTTTGTCTCGCCTGCCATTGAGGTTTCCCATGAACGCCAACCCCAAGCGCCGCATCATCCTCATTGACACCCGGTTCCAGCTGCGGCTGGCCGGGGGGTTCATCCTGCTGCAACTCCTGCTCACGGGCCTCTTCGCCATCGCCCTCTATGTCTTCATGGATAGTGAGCTCAAGGCTGGCCTCGCCTCGGCTCATGCCGCCTACCGCAGCCTGGATCAGATGCTCTTCCCCCTGGTGCTGGTGCTGGCCGGCTTCAACCTGGCGCTCTCCACGAGCCTTGTGACCGGCTTCGTCGTACTGCTCAGCCATCGCATCGCCGGCCCCCTCTATCGGTTCCGCCGGACCATGGAGGATCTGGCTGGACGACGGCTGGACGATCTCAACAGCCTGCGCCCGGAGGATCAGCTGGGCGCCCTTTCCGAACCCACGCGCCAGGCGCTGGCCACCGTCCGATCCGACCTGGATGCCCTCCGCCAGGACCTGGCCAGGGTCCGCCAGTCCCAGGCCGCAGGCAACACCGCCGGGGTGGAGGCGGGAATTGAGGCTCTGGAGGCCCGCCTCTCCGCCTGGAGGATCGGAGGGTGAGGGCCTTCAGAATCCAACCTTGAGGTGCACCGCCAGCGTCCGTGGCGGAAGCACATGGGTGCCGCCGAAGGTGCTCAGAAAGTTGTAGAGCCCCCGCTCATCCGTCGCGTTGAGCAGGTCGAGGCCCAGGGAGACCTGGCGATGTCCAGCCCGCTTCCAGCCCTGGCTGGCGCTCAGGTTCCAGATTGTGCGAGGCCGCACACGCCAGGTTCCCTCCGAATCCAGGCGGACCATGGGCACGCCGAAGGCATAGTCCGGGTTGCCTGCCACTGCGGCCGGATCCTTGGCCACCAGCCCGGAATCGTGGCGGCCGACGAGCTGGGCTGTGAAGCCAGAGCGCTCGAAGACTACTCCCAGCTGGGCGCTGAGCTTCTGATCGTGGTCAATGAGGAACCGCTCGCCGGGCAGGGCCTCGGGCGGTTCCAGCTGCAGGCCCCCCACCAGGGGCGCGACGAAAATGGCCCGGGTCCGCCCCAGGCTCAGGAAGGCCGACCAGCCATGGAAGGGCACCAGCTCAACCCGCAGGTTCATGCCGCGAAAAAGGCCACGATCGGCCCCCACGGGAAAGAGTACGCCCGTGTTAAGGAACTGGGCGTTGTCTCCGGCATTGCGGCTCCGTTTTTCCCAGTACTCGACCATCAGCCGCCCCGCCTTGCCCAGCTGCTGTTCCACGCCGTAGCTGAGGGAATGCTGGCGTTCGGAGCGCAGGGGCGGTCGGGCCGTGCCGGCGAAGGGGCCCAGGTCCCAGGCCTGCTGGCTGAGGGAAAGGGCCAGATTCTCGTGCTCCCGCAGGATCAGCAGGCGGTCATAACTCGCCCGCAGAACGGTGCCCGTGGCGTCCATCCGGTAGCTGAGGCCCAGCCGGGGCTGCAGGAGGTGATCCGAAATGTCGGCCACGGAATAGGCATCCTGCCGCAGACCCAGGGCCAGGAAGAGGGCCCCCAGGTGCAGATCGTTCTGGACGAAGGCTGAGGCAAGAACCGGCTGGAGACGGCCCTCGAAGCGGAAAAGCTGACCGCCTCCCGAAGGCGTGAAGCGATACAGGGGACTTGCCGGATCCGTTACCAGAGTGTCGTCGGTAATGGCGAAGGCAAAGCGCTCATGGATGGGAAAGGCGATCCGTTGCAGGCCCGCCTTCAGAAGGTTGCCATCGCCCCACTGCTGGGTGAAAGCCACCTGGAGGCCCTGGTTGGCCAGGGTGCGCTCCTGCCAGGACCAATAGGGGGCATCCCTGCGAAGGGCGGCCGTGAAGCCATCCTCCAGCGGATCACTGGGGTTGAGGCTGGCCCGGGAATCCCGCAGGAACAGGGCTGCATCCAGACTCTGGGTGGCGCTGAACAGGTGCGTCCACCCCAGACTGAGGCTGGCATCGGAAGTCACGGAGGTCTGGTCCTGATCCTTGGCCTCCTGGGAGAGCAGGTTCGCCACCTGATGCTGGGAGCGCCCGCCGGAAGCGGAAACCCTCAGGGTGTCGTGGGCGCCGAGGATCCAGTCGAACCTCGAGAAGAGGTGCCTTGTCCCCCCGTGATTGTGCAGGTTCCGGGGATCCACCGGATCGAGGAAACGGTCACTCTCGCTGGCGCCGCCAGTCACGAACCAGCCGAAGCCGTCCGTGCCGCCCCGGGCGCTGAAACCGCTCTCGAGGGTGCTGAACCGGGCCGCCCCCAGGGACAGCTCACCCGCGAACCCCTCGGGCGTACCCAGGCCCGTCTTCGTGGTGACATTCACCACCACCACGGGCTTGCCCCCGTACTCCGCCGAGATGCCTCCCGTGATCACCTCCAGGCTCTCCACCTGGGAGGGGTCCAGGCTGTTGCTGAAGGTGGCCTGCAGCTGGTCAGAGACCGGAATGCCATCCACGAGATAGGTCATCTGGCCGTGGCTGCCCCGGAAATGGAAGCGTCCGTTCTCGTCGGCGATGAAGCCAGGCGTCGCCAGCAGGATGCTGTCCATGGCCCGGCTCTGGAGTGCCGCAGGCGTCCGTTCGAGGGTGGTTCGGTCAATGTCCAGCTGGGTCGAGGGATGATCCTCGATGAGGCGGAGGGTTTCCTCCACCACCACCTCGGCGCCCTCAGGCTTGAGCGTGACAGGCACCGCCATGGGCAGATCGCTGTGCACAGTCACATCCAGGTGGGTGGGCCGCAGTCCCGGTGCCTGGACATCGAGGTGATAGGCGTTGAAGGGCACATTGGCGAATTGGAAGGCCCCGTCCTTGCGGGTTCGCACCTGCTGGCGATAGCCGGAGACCGGGTTCGCCAGAACCAGGGTGGCGCCCTCCACGGGCCGCCCCTGGTCATCCGCCACCCGCCCACCCAGGCGCCCGCCCGCCGAAACGGCCGGGAAGGCGGCTGGCACGGCCAGCAACAGACAGACCAGCGATGGTTTCCATCTAGCATGCGCCATCGGTCATTCTCCAAATGGAATTCTTTTCCATTGGGTTTGCTCTGTCAATGAAAATTGTTTTCACTACACGGCGAGCACACCGCTAAACCGCCAAGCTCGCTTCTGCGAAGATCATGCATCTACTGCCCCAAGGGGAGGCCTTTGACATGACCCGCAAGAAATTATGGTTCCTCCTGGGAGGACTGGCCCTTGTGCTGGTCATTGGGCTGAGTGTGGCCGGCATGCAGGACAAGGGAATCGGGGTGCAGATCGCTCCGGTGGCACGGGAGAACCTGCAGGCCAAGGTCAGCGCCAACGGCAAAGTGCAGGCGGTGAAGAAGGTGGACATCAGTGCCAATGTCATGGGTCAGGTCACGCGTCTCGCGGTGAAGGAAGGCGATGCGGTCAGGGCCGGCGATTTCCTCATGGAAATTGATCCGGCCCGCTCCAGGGCCAGCGCCGAGGCCCAGGCGGCAGCCTCGGAGGCCGCCGCCAAGGACTGGGATTCCGCCAAGGCCAGCCTGGCCCAGGCCCGCAGCGATTTCTCCCGGGCCGAGGCCAACCGCACGGCGGGCATCATCTCCCTGGCGGATTTCGAGCAGCAGCGAACGGGCCTCGCCACCGCCGAGGCCGCGGCCCAGGCGGCCCAGCGCCGCCATGAGCAAAGCCGGGCCGGGCTGCGGGACGCCACCATCTTCCTGGCCAAGTCCACCATCAAGGCGCCCATTGATGGTGTGGTGACCGCGCGGCGCATCGAGCTGGGGGAAACCGCGGTCATCGGCGTCCAGAATCAGGCCGGAACGGTCCTGTTGACCATTTCCGACATGAGCAAGGTCGAGGCCGAGATGGAAGTGGACGAGGCCTCCATCCCCAGCGTGAAACTGGCCCAGGAGGCCCAGGTGCGCATTGACGCCTACCCCAACCAGGTTTTCCAGGGGCAGGTGACGGAGGTGGGCGGCAGTCCCATCCTGAAACTCAGCACCAATGAAGCCACCAAGTTCAAGGTGAAGGTCTGGATCAAGAACCCGCCCCTCACCATCAAGCCGGGCCTCTCGGCCCAAGCCGACATCTTCACGGGCAACCGCGACCAGGTGCTGGCCATCCCCTTCCAGTCCCTGGTCATGCGGGAGATCAAGCTGAAGGCGGGCCAGACGCGCCAGCCAGGTGCCCCCCGGGAGGAGGAGGGCGTATTCGTGCAGGAGGGCGGCAAGGCGAAGTTCCTCCCGGTCAAGACAGGCCTCATGGGTGATCTTTCCGTGGAAGTGATCTCGGGCCTGAATGGTGGCGAGTCCCTCATCACCGGCCCCAATCGCGCCCTGCGCGACCTGAAGGGCGGCGAGAAGGTGCGGGCCGAGAGGGCGAAGAAGAAAGAGGATGGGAAGGCCTAGGACTTCCACATGAACGCCACCGAACTCCTCCGCGCCTCCCTCAGGGCGATCCGGGCGCACACGCTGCGCAGTTTCCTGACGCTGCTGGGCGTCATCATCGGCGTGGCCACCATCGTGGCAGTGGTGGGCGTGATTTCCGGCCTCAACACCTATGTCAAAGAGAAGATCATCGTGCTGGCGCCCGATGTCTTCATCGTCACCAAGTTCGGCATCATCCGCTCGCGACAGGAGTTTCTCCAGGCCCTGAAGCGCCCCCCCATCGGGTGGACTGAGTACGAGCGCCTGTCCAGCGGCCTGCTCAGGGAAGCCGCCCAGGTGTCCGCCGCCTCGGGCAGTGCCATGCCCGTCAACTACGGCGACAAGCGCCTGCCGGATGTGCTGGTCATCGGCGTCACGCCCAATTTCAGCAATCTCTTCAACCTGGACATGGAATCGGGCCGCTACCTCAGCGAAAGCGAAGACAAGGCATCCCTTCCCGTCGCCATGATCGGTGCCAACACCAAGGAGGAACTCTTCCCCCACCTCGATCCCATCGGCCGGACCATCCTCATCCGGGGCCTCCCTTTTCGCATTGTCGGGGTGATGGTCAAGCAGGGCAGGAGCATCGGGTTCAACCAGGACGGCCGCATCTATATCCCCCTGCAGGTCTACCGCAAGAACTTCATGACCGCCAACGAGAGCCTGGAGCTGCACATCAAGGCCCGGGGCGGGGTGGAAGGCCTGGACGCCTCCATGGACGAGGTGCGGGCCCTGTTCCGGGCCCTGCGCCACACCGGTTTCCGCAATCCCGATCCCTTCGGCATCATCACGCAGGAATCGCTCCAGCAGCTGTGGCGCACCATCAGCAGCGCCGCCTTCCTGCTGCTCATGCTCATCTCCAGCGTGAGCCTGGGCGTCGGCGGCATCGTCATCATGAACATCATGCTGGTGAGCGTGGTGGAGCGCACCCAGGAGATCGGGGTGCGCATGGCCCTTGGCGCGAAGAAGCGCGACATCCGTCGCCAGTTCCTCCTGGAGGCCGCCCTGCTGTCTGCCGCCGGTGGCGTCATTGGAGTGCTGGTGGGAAGCGCCGGTGCCCTCACCATCCGGGCCCTGGCGAACTTCCCCGCCCAGATCACACCCGGCATCGTCTTCACGGGCATCCTCCTGGCCACCCTCGTGGGGCTGGCGGCGGGGTTCCTGCCCGCCTACCGCGCCTCCAACCTGGTCGTCATTGACGCCATTCGGGCGGAGTAGTCATGGCCCAGCACAAGGCAGGTTTCAGGGGCATCGGGACGGAAAACATCCGCTTCGCGCTGCGCGCCCTGTTCGCACAGAAATTCAGGAGTTTCCTCACCCTCCTGGGCATCGTGGCGGGAGTCACCACCGTCATCGCCATGGTCAGTTTCGTCTCCGGCTTCAATGGCGCCGTGACGGACAGTTTCAGTTCCTTCGGCACCACCCTGGTGCAATACCAGAAATACGAGCCCCGCTTTGGGGGCGGCGGCCCCCTCCCCGAGGAGCAGAAGCGCCGCCGGGATCTCACCATCGAGGATGCGGAAGCCCTCAAGCGCAGCGCCACCCTGGCCGCGGCGGTTTCCCAGGAGCGCTATCTTTTCGGCCCAGCGGGGAACGCCCTCACCGTCAAGACACCCGAGGGTACGGAGGCCAATGGCCCCACCTTCGTGGGCACCAATCCCGACTATGCCCCGGCCAACAACACCTTCATCCAGGATGGCCGCTTCCTGGTGGAGGCGGACATCTCCCACGCCTCCCGCACCAGCGTGCTCGGCCCGGAGACGGCCCGGGCCCTGTTCGGCCACAAGGATCCCATCGGCCGCACGCTGCTGGTGAACGGAACGGCCTTCAGCGTCGTGGGCCTGCTGGAGAAGAAAGGCAGCTTCCTGGGCGGGGATGCGGACAACATCCTGATCATCCCCATCTCGACCTTCGACGAGATGTTCCCCCAGATCAAGCATGGAGGGGGTGACACCATCCACATCGCCACGGTACCGAAGGATCCCCGACGCATGACTGAGATGATGGACCAGGAGACTGCCATTCTTCGCGCCCGGCGCGGCCTGAAGGCCAGCCAGCCCAATGATTTCGCCATCTTCACCAGCGAAGCCCAGCTCAAATCCTTCCAGCAGATCACCGGTGGCATCGCCGGGGCCATGATCCTGATCGCCGCCATCGCGCTGCTAGTGGGCGGCGTGGGCGTCATGAACATCATGCTGGTGAGCGTCACCGAACGCACCCGCGAGATCGGCATCCGCAAGGCCCTGGGCGCCACCCGCCGCGACATCGCCATGCAGTTCCTGGTGGAGGCCATCAGCCTTACCGGCGTGGGTGGAGCCATCGGCATCCTCGTGGGACTGGGCATCGCCCTGGTGGTGCGCCTGGCCTTCGAATTTCCCGCCGCCGCGCCCCTGTGGAGTGTGGTGCTTGGCTTCGGCGTCAGCACGACCGTGGGCCTGGTGTTCGGGCTGTGGCCCGCCCTGAAGGCTGCCAGGCAGGATCCCATCGAAGCTCTTCGCTACGAGTAGCTGCCTCCAATGTCCCTGGACCAGCGCCTGGGCGCTCGGCTGCTCCTCAGGCACGGCGCGTCCGTTCGCTCGGCCCACCCTGAAGGCCGCCAGGCAGGATTCAACGGCGAGGGCAGAGCCGCCGATCAGGAAGGGTTCCCTTTTCCTGGAGCCTGCCATGAGGTCCCTGACACCCCTGCTCCTTGTCGCCCTCCTGCCTCTCGGTGCAAGGGAGCACCCATCTGCCACCCAGGCCAAGGGCGCGGAGCAGGCGACACCCGCCGCAACGCACCGGGGAGCCCACCATGCCTTCACCCCACCCGCCGGCACCCCTGACAACCCAGGGGCCGCCCTGGCAGAGCTGGTGGCGGGCAACGGCCGGTTCGTGACCGGCAAACGCACTCGCACCGTGGACACCGGCCGGGATGCCGCCCTGCGCGCCGCCCTGCTCTCGGGCCAGGCCCCCTTCGCCGTGATCATCACCTGTTCAGATAGCCGCGTGCCGGATGCCCTCCTCTTCGACCAGGAGGCGGGACGGCTCTTCACCATTCGCGAAGCAGGCAATGCGCCTGACCTGCAGGGCATCGCCTCCGTGGAGTACGCGGCGGACCACCTGGGATCGAAACTGGTGGTGGTCATGGGCCACAGCGGCTGTGGGGCCGTGGGCGCAGTGCGGGAGGCCAACGGCCAGCCCCTGCCCGGCAACCTCTGGGCGCTGCAGGCGGGCATGGCTGGCCTGCTAGAAAGCACACCACGGGATCCCAACGAGGATGACAAGGCCCACGGCGCCCGCCTGGAGGAAGCCAACGCCCGCCGCCAGGCCCAGGCCCTGGTGGATCGCTCCGATCTGCTGCGCCGCCTCCTTCAGGAGGAGCGGCTCTGGATCGTGCCCGCCTTGTACCACCTGGCCAGCGGCAAGGTCCAGTT
>JBBIHT010000053.1:0-9361 GCA_037446845.1 Geothrix sp.
CTGCAGGTCCAGGGCGGCCTGAGCGCCCAGGCCACTGGGGGCCAGCATGGCGACGAGCGCCAGGGTGATTCGGGAGTTCATGGGGGTGCCTCCAGAAGAAAAGAGTTGGGGGGGTGTCCTGCGGCCTGGGCGGCTCAGCCGCCGCAGGTTTCAGGCTGGGGCGAGTCCGAGGCGTGATTCACGAGGAAGGCCTGCACATCCTTGCTCTGCTCGGGCTTGAGGATGGAATCCAGCTTCTCGACGCCCTTTTTGTGTTTGCCGGCGGCGAAGTAGGCCTTCCATTGGGCCTGGGTCTTGGAGAGGGGCGTGACTTCCCTGGCCTGCCTGCCCGCCGCGTGGCAGGCCTTGCAGGTCTTCTTGAAGAAGAATTTACCTTTGGTGTCGCTGCCGCCCGCAGCACTGAGTGGCGCCAGGGCCCCCAGGAGGGCCAGGAGGGCAAGGAGTTTCAGGAGGTGTTTCATGGACTGTTCCTTTCCGTATGTGGGAGCATGCATCGCCTGGAAACGCCGTTGGAGCGTGCGTTTAGGCGAACCATACCTCCTGGTTGGTTGGCACATGGAGCATACCGTCAGAAAGATGATGGATTGGTAGCCATAGTGGTCAAGTCGTTCGTGACTATCATCACGAATACTCAAATAACCAAAGAGTAATTTGATGCGAATCCGCCATGCTGCTGGAACGCATGCCTTGGGATGCGCCAGCCACTGGGCCTGTTATGGTGAGGGTCCGAGGCATGGTCATGGCTGAACCCCGTCCCGTTCCCACCCCAGCAGAGGATGCGGCGCTCACGCCGATCATGGCCCACCCCCTCCAGCGGCAGGTGCTGGTGTGCACTGGGAAGAGCTGCTCGGCCAACGGCTCGGAGGCGGTGCTGGAGGCCTTCAAGGCCCAGCTCATCGCGGACGGGCTGCTGTTCTACAAGGGCAACCGGGAGGGCCCGGTGCAGTGCAGCAACTGTGGCTCCGTGGGCTTCTGCGCCATTGGCCCGGCGGTGCTGGTGTACCCGGATGGCGTCTGGTACGCCCATGTCACCCCCGAGGATGTGCCCGAAATCATCGAGCGTCATCTGAAGGGGGGCGTGCCGGTGGACCGCCTTGTGCGGAAACGCCTGGGTTAGCAGGTACGCAAGTTCCCTGCGGGGCAGGCCGATACAGGGGGAGATCAGCCCGAAAGGTTTCCATGGAACCTGGTGAGGAAGGCGCGCGGAAGGGAATGGAGCACCGGTTGCGGCTGTCGGAGAGCCTCCTGGTTGCCACACTGGACAGTTTCGCCGCAGCCATCGCGGTGCTGGACGAGGAGGGGCGCATCCTGCTCGTCAATGAGGCCTGGCGTCACTTCCAGGATGCCTCCAATCCCCTGGTACAGGGCCAGGGACCCGGGGACGACTACACCCTTGCCTGCAAAGCCAGCCCACCCGTGTCCGAATCCATGGGGGCGGTGGGCCAGGGCATCCTGGAGGTGATCCAGCACAGCCAGGAGCGCTTCCTGGGGGACTACCAGATCCCCGGCGAGGAGGATGGTGTCTGGTACGCCACCACGGTGAGCCGCTTCTTCTGCGAGGGGGAAACGCGCATCCTCCTCGCCCACCGGGAGATCACGGAACGCAAGCAGGCCGAGGTCCGGCTGCGGCAGAGCGAGCTGATGTTCCGCCTGATCACTGAGAACGCCCGGGATCTCATCACCTTGGCCGAGCTGGATGGGCGCCGGATCTACTACAGCCCCTCCTACCATCTGGTGCTGGGCTACTCCCGGGAAGAGATGGCTGCCCAGGCGCCCATGGACATGGTGCATCCGGAGGACCGGGAACGGCTCCGCGCGGGCATCCGCGCCCTGGAGCTGGGACAGACCGATGCGTGTTTCGTGGAGTTCCGGTTGCGGCGGAAGGATGGTTCCTGGGGCTTCTTCGAGGCCACCCAGGTGGGCGTGCCACGGGATGAAGGGGGCCCCCTGCGGGTGCTGGCCTTTTCCCACGAAGTCACGGAACGGCATCTGGCCGAGCTGGAACGACAGACCATGGAGGTGCAGCTCCGCCAGGCTCAGAAGCTGGAGTCCATCGGCCACCTGGCCGCCGGCATCGCCCACGAGATCAATACGCCCACCCAGTACATCGGCGACAACCTCCGGTTCATCGGGGGTGAGCTGGGAACGCTGTTCCAGCTGCTGGGGCAGGTGAAGGACCTGGCCGAACATCCTCCGGCGGATCTGCAGGAGGCCATCTGCCAGCTCCTCGCCGACACGGACCTGGCCTACCTTCGGGAGGAACTCCCCAAGGCCACCGAGCAATCCCTCCAGGGGGTGAGTCGGGTGGCGGCCATCGTGGGCGCCATGAAGGAGTTTTCCCATCCTGGCACCGAGGCCAAGACCCCGACCGACTTGAACCGGGCCATCGAGAGTACGGTGTTGGTGTCGCGCAACGAGTGGAAGTATGTGGCGGACCTGGAGCTGGATCTGGACCCGAACCTGCCGCCCGTCCCGTGCCTGCCGGGCGAGATCAACCAGGTGGTGCTGAACCTGGTGGTCAATGCCGCCCATGCCATTGGGGAAGTGCCCCGGGAGGATGGCGCCAAGGGCCGTATCACCGTCCGCACGCGCCGGGAAGATGGCTGGGCGGTCATCCAGGTGGAGGACTCCGGCGGGGGCATCCCCGAGACCATTCGTTCCCGGGTGTTCGATCCCTTCTTCACCACCAAGGGGGTCGGCAAGGGCACCGGCCAGGGGCTCGCCATCGCTCGCTCGGTGGTGGTGGACAAGCACGGGGGCGAGATCAGTTTCGAAACCGCGGAAGGGCAGGGCACGCTTTTTTCGTTCCGCCTCCCGCTGGTCAACCAGGAGGTGAAGCCATGACCCGCAGGATCCTGCTGGTGGATGACGACGAGAATGTGCTGGCGGGGTACCACCGCACCCTGCGGCGGCGCTTCGAGCTGGATGTGGCCATGGGCGGGGCCCAGGCCCTGCAGGCCCTGGAAAACCATGGCCCCTACGCCGTGCTCGTGGCCGACATGCAGATGCCCGGCATGAACGGCGTGGAACTGCTGAAGCAGGCCCAGGCCACCTGGCCAGGCATCATCCGGCTAATGCTCACGGGCAACCTGGACCAGAAGACAGCCATGGAGGCCATCAACCAGGGCCAGGTGTTCCGGTTCCTCACCAAGCCCTGCGGCGCCGAGGACCTGGCCCAGGCCCTGGACGCGGCCCTGCGCCAGCACCAGCTGGAATCCGCCGAGCGGGAATTGCTGGAGCAGACCCTGACGGGAAGCCTGAAGGTGTTGATGGAGATCCTGTCTGTATCAGACCCCTATGCCTTCGGCCGGGCCGAGGTCATCCGCGAGCGGGCCCTCAAGGTGGCGGAACAACTGGAAGTGAACCTGACCTGGGAAATCGGCGTGGCAGCCATGATGGCCCCCCTGGGCCTGGTGACGCTGCCCCAGGCGGTGGTGGCGAAGGAGCGGGCCGGCGAAAGCCTCACCCCCAAGGAACGGGAGGCCATGCAGCGGGTCCCCGAGTTCGGGGCCCAACTGCTGGAGCGGATCCCCCGCCTGGAGCCCGTGGCCCGCATCGTGCGGTACCAGCAGAAGAGCTACACCGGCGCCGGGTATCCGGCCGATGGGCTGAAGGGGGATGACCTGCCACTGGGATCCCGCATCCTGCGGGCCCTTTCCGATTTCCAAGACATCGAGGACCGGCGAGGGTCACGGCTGGTGGCCATCGAGCACATGAAATTGCGGAAGGGTTGGTACGATCCCCGGGTGCTCCAGGCCATCGAGACGCTCTTCGGCCAGGAGGGCCCCTCCCCGGAACCTGACAAACCCCAGCCCCTGGGTGTCCATCAGTTGAAGCCGGGCATGGTCCTCACCCAGGAGGTGAAAACCAGGCTGGGCATGATGGTGGCCGCTGAAGGCACGCGTCTCCAGGGTTCCCATGTGGAAAAGCTCCAGAACTTCGCGCGCCTCATCGGCATCGTCGAGCCGATTTTCGTGCGGCTGGAGGGCTGAGGCAGGCCTGGAACCGCTGCCACTCCTCGGGTGTATCCACATCCCGCCACTCGTCGCCCCCCTGGGGCAGGACAAGGTGCGGCAGGGCTTCCACCAGGCCCAGCAGGGACCTGGCTTCCAGGGCGGCCAGCTGCGTCCTTAGCTGGTTCGGGAACCACCCGCCCAGGGGCTGGAGCCGGCCATCGTGCTCCGCGATGACCCACCGCTGGTTGGGGGTGTCCGCCTGCTGGCACTGGGTGGCCCAGGCCGCAAGGGTCGCAGGCGTCCAGCGCACCTGATCGCAGGCCACGATCCACCAGCGGTCCGGGGGAGGTGCGAGGACTTCCGCCTGAGCCCAGGTTCGCAGGGCATGGGCGGGGCCCTGGCGGGGATCGTCCAGGCGGGGCAGGTCGGGTTCGTCGGGCAGGGCATCACCCAGTACCTGCACTCCCCCATCGGGGAAGACAGCCCGGAACACGCGCACCAGCTGCCCCCCCCAACTGCCGCCGGCGGGATGGCCCAGGGCATGTTTAGGCCCGCCCATGCGAGTGCCACGGCCGCCGCTGAGGAGCAGGAGGCCTTGGTTCATCTGATGGGCTGGGGCAGGCATGGGACGGGAATCTGGGACGACACGGCCACTCCGGCCTTCCAGGATGGGGCCGTTCGGTGCGCGTTGACGGGGATCGTGCCCCCCGTCACAGGCCAGGCTCCACCTCAGGGCGTTCCGGGGTCCAGGGGCAGCACCATGGTGAAACGGGAGCCCTGGCCCAGTGCACTCTCGACCTTCAATTCACCGCAGTGGGCCTCGAGAATGCTTTGGCAGATGGAGAGCCCCAGGCCCCAGCCCTGGGCCGCATCGCTGCCCCGGGCCTGTCCGAAGGGGCGGAACAGGTCCGCCATTTGGTCCGGGGCGATGCCTCGTCCCGTGTCCCAGACCTCCAGAGTCCAGGTGCCTTCCTCGCGATCCACCCTGGACCGGATGCCCAGGGAGCCGCCGAGGGGCGTGAACTTCAGGGCGTTCTCGAAGAGGTTCAGCATCACTTGGTGCAGGGTGGCGAGGTCGGCCTGGATCCAGACGCCATGGACATCGGGGTCCACCTCGAGGCTGAAGCACAGTCCCTTGGCATCCGCCTTGAGGCGCAGCACATCCTCGAAGCCCTCGGTCACTGCTCCCGGCAGGGCCAGGGTGAGCTTGATGTCCTGGAGCAGGGATTCGGCGCGGCTCTGGTTCAGGAGATTGCGCAGGAGGCCCTCGATGCGGTGGGCTTCCCGCTCCATGCCATCCAGGAGCTTCGTCCCTCCCGGGGCTACCTCCCGCAGCCTGTCCAGGAACAGCAGGATGGAGGTGAGGGGTGATCTCAGGTCGTGGGTCACCATGTCCACCAGCTTCATCCGGCTTTCGAGGCTCCGCTTGACCTGGCCATGGGCGTGTTCGAGGGCGCGGTTCTGACGGTCCAGCAGGAGGGTACGCACCTGGATGGTTTCCTCCAGTCTCCGGGATTGCGCCGCCAGGGCCTGCATGCGCCACCACTGGAACCAGGCCAGGAGGCCCAGGAGCGCCAGGCCCAGGAGTCCCCTGACGAGCCAGCGCTCGTGCCAGGCGGGCAGCACCTGGAAGCGCAGGGGGGCGGCTTCCACCCAGCCACCACCATCAAGGGAGGCCCGCAGGTGGAACTGATAGGAACCGGAGCCGAGGTTCCGGTAGTGCAGGATCCTGGACTGGCCTACCGGTTGCCAGCCCTCGTCCACGCCCTGAAGGTGGGCTTCGTAATGCACCAGGCCTGGGGTCAGGGGGGCGCCGGTATCGAAGGATATGTCCAGGAACTCCGGTCGCGGGGGAAGCTCTGCTAGGCCCGGCGGGGCCAGGAAACCGGTGGGCCACCGAAGGCCCAGGACCTGCGGCGGTGGCAGAGGCGTGTTGCGGAAGCCCCGGCCGTTCTCGAGGATGTTCACGCCGCCGATCATTCCGGCCCAGAGCCGGCCCCGCTGGTCCATGAGGAAGCCATTGTGGTTGGTTTCCTCGGAGATGAGTCCCTGAGCCAGCCCCAGGTGGTGCATCCGGTGCCCTTCCAGCAGGGTGAGGCCCTTGCCGTGGCCGAGGGCGATGCGGCCCGGGCTCACCTCGGTGATGAAGTTGATGCCTTCATCGGGTAGGCCGTCCTTCATCCCGAAGGTGTCCCAGTGGCCGGAGCGCCACAGGTAGAGGCCCCGCATCGTCCCCACCCACAGGTGTCCCTGGCTATCCGTGCCCACGGCCGTGATGGTGGCCCGGGCGAAGGGCGCTTCACCGTGGGTGCGGCGGATGGCGCCCTCGGCGAATTCCCAGAGCCCGCTGCTGGTGGCCAGCAGGAGGTGGCCCTGGAAGCGCACCACATCGGTGACGCTGTCGTTGCCCAGTTCCTTGGGCAGATGGTGCTGGGACAGCAGGTGCCCCTGGAGATCCAAGGCCACCAATCCCACCTCGCAGCCCACCAGGATCCGCTTTCCGTCCCGCACCAGAGTGGTGATGGCGGCCCGGGACAATGCCTTCGGCCCGGCCGGGGCCACGGTGTCTCGTTGCCAGTGCGCCAGGCCTCGCTCCGTCCCCACCCAGACGCCGCCGGAACCATCGGCCAGGAGGCCCCAG
The DNA here is from genome assembly GCA_037446845.1 of Geothrix sp. Taxonomy (GTDB): domain Bacteria; phylum Acidobacteriota; class Holophagae; order Holophagales; family Holophagaceae; genus Geothrix. The sequence goes on from JBBIHT010000053.1 coordinate 6,598, forward strand.
CATTCGTCGGCCGGCAGGCCCTGGCGCCGGGTCCAGTGGGCCTGGATGCCCTGGCCCATCTTCACCCGGTACAGCCCGGTGCTGCTGGCCAATAGGAACTGCTCATCCCCCAGCTCCAGGATGTTGACCACGGCGCCAAGGTCGGCTCCCGGAGTCGAGCCAGCCTGGCCCTGGGCATCAAGGGCCAGCAGGCCGGGCAGGGATTGGACCGCCAGTCCATCGCCATCCGAGCCGACCCACAGGCTCCCGCGCCGGTCCCGGATGGCCACCAGGATGCGATCCCGGGGCAAGCCGTTGGAACTGTCCAGCCACTGGAGGCGCCCATGGGAGTCCTTCTCCACCAGCCCATCGCCACCCAGGGACACCAGGTATCCGCCCCGGGGACTGAAGCGGAGGCTGGAGGCCTTCGTGGCCCGGGGAGGGCCCTGCAAGCGCTCCTCCAACCACTGGCCTTTTTCCATTCTGAGCAGGCGGTCCTCCTGGAGCACCCAGAGCTGGCCCTGGGGATCCACCTGGACATCCCGCAGTTGGCGTGGACGAGGATTGGGGGGAAGCGGGTATTCCCTCAATCCCTGGGCGTCCCAGTGGGCGATGTGATCCTCCCGGTCCACGAGCCAGAGGTTCCGGGCCTGGTCCCGCACCACCCGCCACAGGGGGCGGCCAGTCCAGGGGGAGGGCAGGGGCACAGGCTCGAAACGGTGGTCACGGTACCGGAAGAGCCCCTGGCGATTGGCCACCAGCAGCTGATCCTCGGCGTCCAGCGCCAAAGCGCTGAAGGAGGCATCCGCAAGCCCTTCGTCCGGCCCGAAATTGACCACGCTCTCGCCCTGGATGCGGGAGATGCCCTCCTGGCTGGCGATCCAGATGCGGCCCTGGGGATCCTCCAGGAGGTTCCGCACGAAGAGGGCCCGCAGGCCCTGGGCGGCGGAGAAGGTCTGGAACCCCGAGGCGCCCAGGCGTGCCACGCCGCCTGTATTGGTGCCCACCCAGATGAACCCGTGGCGATCCTCCAGCAGGGCGGTCACCTGGCTCTGGGGCAGGCCGTCCCGCAGGTCGAAATGGCGGAAGGCGGGCCGTTGGGCCACCAGGGGGACCAGGGTGGCGAGGAGGAATACCCATCCGAGGAGGGTTCGGCGAAGGCTGCGCATGAGGGTCAGGACCCTTCCTGTATCGGTCCCAGGCAAGAAAGGGGTGATTCCTGATCGGTCATGGGATCATCAAACCATGCTCGTGGACGCCCATTGCCATCTCACCGGAACCCACCTGGCCGAGGACCAGGTGGAAAGGACCCTGGCCCGTGCCCGTGCCCAGGGAGTCACCGGCTTCATCGCCGTGGGCACGGATCTGGAAGACTCCCGGAAGGTGCTCGCCCTGGCTCGATCCACTGGGGAGATCCAGGCGAGCCTGGGGGTGCACCCCCACGAGGCCAAGGGCTGGTCGCCGGAGGTGAGTGCCGCCCTGCGGGAGCTGGCCCAGGATTCCGCCGTCCGGTTCATCGGAGAGACCGGCCTGGACTGGCACTACGATCTCAGCCCCAGGGACGCACAGGAGGAGGCCTTCCGGGCCCAGATCCGCCTGGCGAAGGCCCTGGGCAAGCCCCTCATGATCCACACCCGCTCCGCGCCAGCCGAGACCCTGAGCATCCTGGAGGAGGAGGGTGCCGGGACCGTGCGCGGGATCATCCATTGCTTCAGCGAGGACCAGGCCTTCGCCGAGCGGGCCCTGAACCTGGGGTTCTTCCTCAGCTTCTCGGGCATTACCACCTTCAAGAAGGCCGAGGCCATCCGGGCGGTGGCGGCCTGGGCGCCGGAGGACAGCATCCTGGTGGAGACGGATGCGCCCTTCCTGGCCCCGGTGCCCCACCGGGGCAAGCCCAATGAGCCCGCTTTCGTGCGCTTCACCGCCGAGGCACTGGCGGCGCTCCGGGGCATTTCACCGGCCCATCTGGCCGCCTGCACCACCCGCAACCTGGAGGCCCTGTGCGGCTGGGCACCCTCCTTCTGATCGGCGCGGCCGCCCTGACTTCCCGGGCCTTGACCCAGGAACGGCCCGTCCTGGGCTGGGAGCGGATCATGCCCCTGGCCTGGGGCGTGGAGCCCAGCCTGCCGGTGGCCCCCGCGTCCCCCCAACTCCAACCTTCCTTCGGGCCCCGCCGTGCCCGTCTGGAGGGGGACGGATCCTTCCAAATCAGCGATGCCCGGGGCCGCATCCTGCTGCGGTCCGCGCTCCCCGGCCGTCCCCTGCAGGTCTGGCGGGATGGTGGCGTGCCGCTGCCAACCCCCACGGGGGTCTGGGGTTTTCCCTTGGATTCCCCCCTGAGCCACGGGCTGGGCGCCCTCCAGTGGTGCAGCGGGGATTTTCGTCCCTTCCTGAGGGGCCTGCTCTGGGTCATGGAGGACGGCGAGGGCTTCCTCACCGTCCTCCATCCGGCCACGGCCCGGGCCATTCACCTTCCCTTGCCCCCGGGGCGGGACCTTCACCTGCGCTTCCTGGCCGACCGCCTGGTGGTCCAGGCGGGCGATGTGGAGCGGGGGGCTCCCAGCCAGTGGTCCCTGCCCTGGATCGGGTTCCTGCCGCGCCTCGCTGACCTTTGCCCCCAGCCTCAGCTCGTCCCGCCGGGAGGGGCCTTGGCGCCTTTCCCAAGGATTGAGGCGGGTTCCTCATCCCTTTGGCACGACCCTGGCTCTGACCCCAGCAGGAACCGATCCTTAGGGCATCGGCATCCCACCCCACGGAGGACTCCATGAGTACGATCCGCCAGCCA
>JBBIHT010000054.1:0-9333 GCA_037446845.1 Geothrix sp.
GGCGATAGAGTTCGCCGATCCTCAGGGACACCGGTGCCGAGACCAGGGTGGCCTCCGAACCCTCTGGGGCCGCCTCCAGGCGCAGAGCCATCGCCCTGGCGGTGGTGCCTGGTTTCAGCGTCCACCCCGAGACCGGAAGTTCAGCAGCGCTGGCCAGGAACGCCAGGGTCAGCAGGATGCCGGTGCGCAGGGGTCGGATCATAAAACGCCTCCAGCACAAGCATGCCAAACCCCGGGCGGTGGTGAACTCGTTATTTGAGGTAGCCAGGGTCCCCGAGGCGCCGGCGTGACCTGCAGCCTGGGCCACGGGGCTGCGGGCGACCGTAGGGGCAGCGGTTAAGCTGGGCTCATGGCGCTCAGCAAATGGACCTTCACGACGAAACCCGAGGACGCAGCGTTGCGCCTGGACCAGATCATCGCCAAGCACACGGACCTGTCCCGCCGCGCCGCGCGGGAAGCGCTGCGGCTGGGCGGGGTGCAGGTGGACCGGAAGCGCGTGAAGGTGGCGGGACGATTGGTCAAGCCCGGCACCGAGATTCGCGCCGCCTATGACCCGGACCTGCCGCCGGTTCCCACCATGCCCATTCCGGTGGTGTTCGAGGACCTCTGGCTATTGGCCGTGGACAAGCCCGCAGGGCTTCCAACCCAGGGCACCTGGGCCACGGACCGCCACGATCTGCTGGCTCTGCTCAAGGCCCAGCGGCCGGAGCTGAATCTCTTCCTGCACCATCGCCTGGACCAGGGCACTTCGGGCCTGCTGGTGCTGGCCAAGGATGCCCGGGCCAACCCGGGCCTGGCCAAGGCCTTCGCGGGCCGGGATCTGGAAAAGCTATACCTGGCGCGGATCTCTGAACCGCTGGAGGCGTGCACCGTGGATGCGCCCATTGGCCGCATCCGGGGCGCCGATCCAGGCCGCTTCGGCTGCGAGGGCAGCCTCATGGATCCCAAATCCGCCCGCACGGACTTCCGTCCCGCCACCCCGGAAGAAACCGCTGGCCTTGTGCCCGGCCACTGGGTGGTGGCGCGCATCTTCACGGGGCGCACCCACCAGATCCGCGTGCATCTGACCCACCTGGGACGGCCCATTCTGGGCGATGCCCTCTACGGCGGAGGCCCCTCTGACCGGCTCTGGCTCCACGCCTGGCGGTTGAACCTGAAACATCCCGTCACCGGAGAGGATCTGCGGCTGGAGGCACCGCTCGAGAGGTTTCGCGCTTAGCGGATTGGCGGATCCTTCGGCAGGGCGGATTCCGGGAGGCGCCCCGCTTTCCGAAGCGCCTCCCGGAGCAGGTACTCGATGTGCCCGTTGAGGCTGCGCATGTCCTCCGCCGCCCAGGCCTGGAGCCGGGCGAGCACTTCGGGATCCACCCGGAGCAGGAAAGGTTTGCGTTCGGCCAAGGGGGGACCTCAGTGATACAGCGTGCCGGTGTTCACGACTGGCTGAACGGCCCGTTCGCCGCAGAGCACCACCAGGAGGTTACTCACCATGGCAGCCTTGCGCTCGTCGTCTAGCACCACCCTGCCGCCCTCCTCCAGGCGCTGTAGCGCCATTTCGACCATGCCCACGGCGCCCTCGACGATGCGGACTCGGGCGGCCAGGATGGCGCCCGCCTGCTGGCGCTGCAGCATGGCCTGGGCGATTTCGGGAGCGTAGGCCAGATGGCTGATGCGGGCATCCTGCACCTCCACACCCGCCTGGCTGAGCACGCGCTGGAGCTCGGTGCTCAACTTGGCCGCCACCTCGTCCGTGCTGCCGCGCAGGGAGAGCTGACCCGGTTCGTGGGCATCGTAGGGGAAGTGAGAGGCCAGGGCCCGCAGTGCGGCCTCGCTCTGGACGGACACAAACTTCTCGCAGTCCTCCACCTCGAAGAGGGCTTCGGCTGTGTCAATGACGCGCCAGACGATGATGGCCGCTATCTCCACGGGGTTGCCGTCCTGGTCGTTCACCTTGAGACGCTGGCTCTCGAAGCTGCGCACCTTGGTGCTGATCTTGCGCTTGCTCAGGAATGGATTGGCCCAGGCCATGCCCTCCTTCCGGACGGTGCCCCGATAGGCGCCAAAGAGCTGCAGAGCGGCCGCTTCATTGGGGTTCACCACGAAGAGGCCCGCGAGCATGAAGATGCCCAGAAGGATCAGAGGAATGGCGACGAAGAGACGCGCGGGATCGTTCTGGGCCGAGGCGCTGATGATCAGCGCGATGGAACCGAACAAGGCCGCGAGGCAGGCCAGCAGGATGGGTAGACCAGGGAAGGCAAAGGCGGGTTGCTCTTTGAGCATGGAAGACCTCCGTGAGACATCAATATGATATCATTTTGATTTCTCATCAAGAAGGGTCCGCGCTCTGCTCAGACGCCCGGCACCCTGGAGCCAACCACCCGTTATCCTCCCCCTATGAGACTTCCCCTCCTGTTCAATCCCGCCGCTGGTCCCTCCGGGAAGGATCCTGACAGCCTGCTGGGGCGACTGCCCAGGGATCTCCGGGAGCGGCTGGAACCGATGCCCTTCGGTCCGCCCTGGGACCACGAGCCGGCCATCGCCCAGGCGACTCGCGCGGGGGGCCCCCTGCTGGTCTGGGGCGGGGACGGCACGATCCACCACGCGGCCCGGGCGCTCCTGGAGAGGGGCTGCCCGGTGCCACTGGGCGCAATTCCCGGCGGCAGCGGCAACGGCCTGGCCCGGGGCCTGCAAACCCCCCTGGACCCCACCGGCGCCGTCCTCCGGCTGCTGGAGGGCCGGGAGCTGGCCATGGATGTGCCTCGACTGGATGGGGTGCCCTTCCTGAACCTCTGCGGGACGGGCTTGGAGGCGGCCGTGGCGCACCGGTTCCATGCCATGGCCAACCGCGGTTTCCTATCCTACGCCAGGGCCTGCCTGGCACTGTGGCGCACCTGGCCCGAATCGGCCCTTCAGTGGGACGCCGAACTGAGCCCCGCGCCAGGCGCCTCAGACCGCCTGTCGCGGCTGCGCAGGGCCTTCCAGGGGCCTCCGCCCCCCCTGCCGAACACGGCCTGGAGCCTGTGCTTCGCCAACCTCCCCGAGTATGGGTCCGGCCTTCGCATCGCCCCCGGCGCCGACCCCACCGACGGGCAACTGCAGTGGGTCACCCTGGCCAGGCCGTCCTGGTTCGAGGCCCTCTCCGAACTGCCCGCCCTGTTCCAGGAGCAGGGCCACACCCACCTGCGCCAGGAAGGCCGGATCCAGCGCGCGAGCCTCCGCCTGGCCCGCCCCCTGCCCTGGCACCTGGATGGCGAGCCTGCCGTCGCAAGGGACCGCGCGGAGTTGACGGTTCAGCCCCGGGCTTTCCGCATGCTGGTCACGGATGGGTGTCCCTGGACATGACCCATGCCATCACCCGGAAACGGCACGGAAGGGGGCCGTTCCCGGGTGATGGAAAGGCCGTTCAGCGGGGGAAGACGGCGGGGCCGCTGAGGCTGGGGCCCCGGAACTCGCCGCTGACACTGGGACTGGCACCCCAGAGCCCGGCCACCATCTTCACCTGGCTGAGATCGGTCTTGGCGGGATCCCAGTCCCGGCGCACCCGGAGGGTGTAAGGATCCCTCGCATCGGACCACCAGGCGGGATCGTCCACGATCACATACACCGCCGTGGCCTCCTTCCCGGGATTCAGATAAGTGAGCATCACGGGCTGGGGGGTCACCAACTGCTGCAGCATGCCTGCCCCCGGGCGGCCCCACTTGTCCACCATCATCAGGCGGAACCAGCCGAGCTTTCCGTGCTGCACCTCCACCTGGACCGTCGCGCCCGCGGGCACCGCGATGCCATAGGCGCGCCACCCCGCCGGGTACTGCACGAAATCCGAAAGGGCCTCGACGGAATCACCGAGGGGGGTGACCGGAATGAAGCCCCTGCGGCTGAGCCACTGGATCTCCGCCAGGAGATCCCGGTGCTGCCAGTAGGTGACCGTGGGGAACACGGTGAGGCGATCCAGGGCGGGAGGCACGATGGTGCGGGTGCCCGCATAGTAGGTCAGCCGGGGGCCCTGGGGCATGGGGGTGGCGGGCCGGGTGAACTCGCCGTCCTGGGCCGGGTGGCGCCGGATATCCCCTCGGGGCATGGGGGTGGGGGTTTCCCTGGAACCTTCGCTGAGGCCGCGAACCCCCACGGGGCCTCGGGGTTGAGGCGTTTCGCGACGGGGCGATTCATTCTGAGGCGATGCGCCACAAAGGCCCAGGGCCAGGCTGAGGGCACCCAGACCTCTGAGAATGGGCAGTGCGTGGAGGATGATGCGCATGGGAACCCTCCTTGGGTGGGATGTTGGATGTCCCGACTGCCAGGGTCGTGCCATTCCGAGGTACCAGGGGCGCTATTCTGACCTTTTCAGTGTGGGGGTTTCCTGGTGTTCGGCAAGATCCAGCATATTCATTTCGTGGGAATCGGCGGTATCGGCATGTCGGGTATCGCCGAGGTCCTGGCCAACCTGGGCTACGAGGTATCGGGCTCGGACCTCAAGGAAAGCGCCGTGACCGAACGGCTCCGCAGCCTGGGCATCACGGTGCACCTGGGCCATGAGGGCCGCGCCATCGAGGGCGCCCAGGTCGTGGTGATTTCCTCCGCCGTGAAGGGGGACAACCCCGAGGTGGTGGCGGCCCGGGGCGCCAAGGTACCCGTCATCCCCAGGGGCGAGATGCTGGCCGAACTGATGCGCATGAAGTACGGCATCGCGGTGGCGGGCTCCCACGGCAAGACCACCACCACGAGCATGGTGGCCCAACTGCTCGGCCAGGGTGGCATTGACCCCACCATCGTCATCGGCGGCAAGCTGGGCACCATCGGCAGCAACGCCAAGCTGGGCAAGGGGCCCTTCCTGGTGGCCGAGGCCGACGAAAGCGACGGCAGTTTCCTCCTGCTGAACCCCACCCTGGCCGTGATCACGAACATAGACCGGGAGCACCTGGACCACTACAAGGATTTGGACGAGATCCAGGAGGCCTTCGTGACCTTCGCCAACAAGATCCCCTTCTATGGCTCGGTCTTCCTCTGCCTGGACGATGCCAACGCCGCCGCGGTGCGCCCCCGTCTCAAGCGCCAGGTCCGCACCTACGGTACGCACCCCCAGGTGGATATCCGGGCCCGGGAGATCCGCCAGGAGGGCTTCCGCACCTACTTCAAGGTGACCGCCCACGGGGAGGATCTCGGCGCCTTCAGCCTGGGCGTACCGGGCCACCACATGGTGCTGAACGCCTTGGCCGCCATCGGCGTGGCCCTTGAACTGGATGTGAAACCCGAGGTGATCCGCGCCAGCCTGGCCAGCTTCACGGGCGCCGACCGCCGCTTCCAGCTCAAGGGCGAGAAAGGCGGCGTGCTGGTGGTGGACGACTACGGCCATCACCCCACGGAGATCGCCGCCACCCTGGCCTCCGCCCGGGCGGGCTTCCCGGAACGACGGATCATCGCCGCCTTCCAGCCCCATCGCTATTCCCGCACCAAGGCCCTGCTGGAGGAGTTCGGCACGGCTTTCTTCCTGGCGGACGCGGTGCTGGTGACGGACATCTATCCTGCCGGCGAACCCCCGATCGCGGGTCTGGATGGGGCCAGGGTAGTGGAGGCCCTGCGGGCCCACGGCCAGAAGGAGGTGCACCTGGTGAACCGGGTGGAGGATCTGCCGGAACAGCTTCTACGCCAGACTCGCCCCGGCGACCTGCTGCTGACCTTCGGGGCCGGCACCATCACCCAGGTGGGTCAGGCCTTCCTGGACCTGTCCTGAACCTTCCCGCGAAAGGTCGCCATGCCCATGGGACTGCGCTTCACACTTGCCATCACCGGTGCCTCTGGCTCCGCCTTCGGCGTGGCCGTCCTGCGGCGGCTTGCAGCCAATCCCGCCGTCGAGGCTGTGACCCTGCTCCTTTCGCCCACGGGGAAACGCTGCCTGCGGGATGAGACGGCTCTTTCCCCCAGGGATCTGGAGGCCATCCCCAAAGTGGCCCTGCGGGACGAGCGCGACCTGGGCGCCGACATCTCCTCGGGTTCCCATGGCCAGGACGGCATGGTGCTGGTGCCCTGCAGCGCCGGTTCCCTGGGCCGCATCGCCGCGGGCGTGAGCGAAACGCTGGTCGGTCGCGCCGCCGATGTGTGCCTGAAGGAACGGCATCCCCTGGTGCTCTGCCTGCGGGAGACTCCCCTGAACCGCATCCACCTGGAAAACATGCTGCGGGTCCATGATGCCGGGGCCGTGGTGATGCCCATCATGCCTGGGTTCTACTCCAACCCCACCTGCCTCGAGGATCTCTACGACACCTTCGCCACCCGCGTGCTCGACCAGCTGGGGTTGCGCGAGGACGACCCGAGGCGCTGGAAAGCCTGACGAGTCCTGTGCCCTGGGCCTGGCTTCAGCCCGCCCCCTCCATGAGGGCCGCTTCTTCCCGCTGGGCCTGGCGCGTGGTCCAGAAGGCCCAGAGCGCGCCAAGGGCGCCCGTGCTGGCCCCCAGGCAGGCCAACAAAATCATGCTGCCCCAGGAAAAGAAGCCCAGACGGGCCAGTTCCACCAGCAGGGGTGACACATGGCCCACCCCCCGGGCCAGAGGCAGCCAGAGGCCCAGCAGGCCCAGGATGGCCAGCAGGCTTCCGGCCAGCCCCAGCAGGGCCCCCTCGAGTAGCAAGGGGGTACGGATGAAGCCCTCCGACGCGCCCACCAGGCGCATGATGGTGATCTCCTCCTCCCGGGCCAGGATGCTCATGCGAATGACATTGCCCGTGGCGAAACCCGCTGCCAGCAGCAGGATCACGCCCAGGGTGGTGAGGGCAGACCGCAGCATCCGGGCCATGCGCTGAAGGTTCACCAGCCGTTCCTGGTCCACCAGCACATCCCCGACGCCGGGCAGAGTCTTCAGGCTTTCGCCCACCTCCACGCCCTTGCCGGTAGTGACGAGATCCTTGCGGAGGCTCAGTTCCAGGCTTTCCGGCAGGGCATCGGGACCGGCGCTCTCCAGCAGCACGCCCGCCTCGCGAGTGGCCGTGAGGAAGCGCCTGCGGTTCTCCTCGGCGCTGACGCGCTGCACCAGGAGAAAGCGAGGATCCCGCCTCAACCGGGCCTCCGCCTCCTCCAGGGTGCGCCCTTCGGCAGCGTAGGCCACCACCTTGGCCATGCCCTCCAGCCGGGCCACGAAGCGATCAAGGCTTTCCACCAGGAGCAGGCCGCCCCCCGCCAGCAGGAGGCCCGAGGCCAGCGTCAGGATGGCGAACAGGTACTGGCCCCGGTGCCGCAGGAGATCCCGGAACACATCCTGGAAGAGGAGCCCCAGCAGGCGCAGTTGGGTCATGCGGCATTCCCGTCCACGGCCACCCCCTTGAACACGGTGCTTGCGGGGGACACCGTCTTTCCCTTGGCGGCGCCGCCTCCCAGGGGTGCCTTCCAGAGCCACAGCACCGCGTAGCCCGTGGTGCCCTGACCCCGGAGCCCCACCAGCCAATCCTTGACGCCGGCGTGGGTCAGCACCCGGAGGTCGGGCTGGCTGGCAGCAGCTCCCAGCACCTGGGCTGGAGCCTGGTCATAGGCCAGGCCGAACTGCCCGGTACGAAAGGCCAGGACCGGTGGCGTGGTGGCCGCGGCATCGGTATTGTGGCGGCCCACGAAGAGGTACCCGTTGGCCGTATCCAGGGCCAGGGTGCCATAGACACCCAGCTCCGTGGCCTTGCCGAGGATCACCAGGGATGGGTCGAACCCCGAGGCATTTCCCCGGCGGAGGCGAGGGCCGGTGATGGCATCGGGGCCCACGGGATTGCCATCGTTCATGAAGGCGTAGACGGTGCCCCCGAAAGCCGCCACGCCCGTGCCGGCGGAGTCCCCGCTGGTCTGCAGGGCCTGGAGCGCCACGGTGGCATCCTGGGGCAGCAGACTGGCACTGGACACCGCCCAGATGCGGGTGCCGCTGTCGCCGGATTCGGTGATGTAGAGCGAATCCGTCTGGGCATCGAGGCTGGCCTGCCCGAACTTCCCGTTGGTGAGGCGATCACTGGAGGCCAGCCGGAAGGACACCAGGTCCACGCTGGGGACTGTGCCTGACTGCGAGCGGATCCGACTGAGGCGGATGATGTCGCCCGTCTCGGAAACCAGATAGAGCATGCCCCGCTGGGAATCCAGGCACATCCCGCCCCAGGCCAGGTTGGTGACCTTGCTGAAGAGGCTGGAGCTGATCTGGTAGGTGGGGGCGGGCATCGTCGCACTGTCGTAGGCCGTGCTCAGGTCACGCCAGACCATGACCTGACTGGTGGTGCTGTCGAAGGCGTACAGCGCCACGCCTGCGGTGCCACCGGTGGTGCCGCCATCGTCCTTGCAACCCGCCGTCAGGAGCAGGAGCACGGCCACCAGGCCATGCAGAAAACGGGATCGCATCGGTTCACCTGCCTTGATCGGGAAACTACTTGGTGGTGAAGAGCGATTTGAGATGGGTATTCAGGGCCCGCACCATGTCCGCGTCACACCCCGCATCCACGGCACTGCGGCTGATGGCCAGGGCCAGCCCCTTCACGGCCTCGGGGCCATCCCCCGAGATGATCTGCTGAGTCGCCTTGGCCTGGAGGCGGTTCACCATCTCGTGATGGACCTCGGGCAGGACGGTCTTGGAGGCCTGGGCGATGCGCTGGGTGAAGTTCATGAGCTTCACCATGCGCTGGGGATCATCCATGCCCGAGGCCGCAGGCTTGACCGCAGGGGCGGCAGGGGTGCCGGCCTGCAGGGCGGTTCCTCCGGCGATGCCACCGCCCACCGTTTCGGGCAGGGGCTCGTCCCGGTCGGGGAAGCCCTGGGGCGGGGGAGGCTGAAGCCGGACGATGGCGGTCTGGTCCTCCATGGCCGGGAAGGCGGGCGAGGGCGCTCCGCCCAGCATCTGGGACACCGGGGTCAGCTCCCTGGGAGCTTCGGCGGCAGGCGGGTCCACCTTCGGGGGCCGGCCGCTGCGCAGGCCCTTGAGGGTCACATGCCCTGCCATGACCAGCCCGTAGAGATCCTTGGCCACGGTCATGGCCGGTTTCTGCAGGACTTGAGCCAACTCAGCCACCGTGTAGTAGCCCGTGGACAGCTCCAGGAGGCGGGCCTCCCGGGGATTCACGCCGTGGGGCGTTTCACCAGGCAGGAGGGTGGAGGCCGGGAACAGGTCCACGGGTACACCGCTGATGCACAGGTTGAGGAACGACGGCTGGCCCGGGTCCGGTTGTGCCTGCACGGTGACGGTGGCCGAAAGCGTGCCGGGCTTCGAAATGACCGGCTACTTTGGCCTGCTCGCGCCGGCGCACACGCCCTGCTGGAGCGGACACATCGCCTTGGCGAACTTCGGGTCCGCGTCGTCCACGAGCTGGTCGCCGTCGTTGTCCAGCCCG
>JBBIHT010000055.1:0-9258 GCA_037446845.1 Geothrix sp.
GACAGCATCGGCCGCATCGCCCAGAAGGCCCGCGCCGTGGGCATCCACCTGATTCTTGCCACCCAGCGCCCCAGCGTAGATGTGGTGACCGGCGTCATCAAGGCCAACCTGCCCAGCCGCCTCAGCTACCGGGTTCGCACCAAGATTGACAGCCGCACAATCCTGGATAGCGGAGGCGGTGAGCAGTTGCTGGGTGCCGGTGACGCCCTCTACCTGGCCAACGGCGCCAGTCACCCGAGGCGCATCCACGCACCCTTCCTCAGCGAAGAGGAAACCCTGCGCCTCATCACCTGGCTGAAGGAACGCGGCCTGCCCGACTACAACCAGGCCCTCATCAGCGCCATGGAAACCGAAGAGGACACCACCCTGCTGGAGGATGGACCCGCGGAGGGGGAAGGTGACATCTACCTGCGGGCGGTGGCGGTGGTGAAGCGCGAACGGAAGGCCAGCACCAGCCTCCTTCAGCGCAAGCTCAACCTGGGCTACGGCCGAGCGGCCCGCCTCATTGACCGCATGGAGGAGGAAGGCATCGTGGGCCCCGACCGTGGCGCGGGCAAACCACGGGAAGTCTTCGCCCCGGCCGAATGACCGGAAGGACCGGCCGGCTCACGGCTCCCGTTGCCGGGTTGTCCAGCTATTCTGCGGCCGGGGAGCGCGGGGTCCGCCATCGGCTGCGCTTGGTGGGGTCGCCCAGTCCCCGGGCGTGGCAGGGGCGGCAGTCCCGCAACGGGGGTGCTTCCCCTTCCAGGTAGACTCGTCCTTCTCCCCCGAAGGCCGGGCGCTGCAGCAGCGGAATGCGGGCCCAGTAGAAGGACAGCGCCGGTCCCTCTGGCCGCTGTTCCAGGGCCAGGAGCGGGCCGACCTCAGGGCCGGGACGCCCCCAGCGATCCTCCTGGGTGCTCATCACCGCCCAGGCACCCACCGGCAGGGGCTGTCCCGCACGGTAGGCCGGGGCGGCCTCAGGGCTGACCCAGACCCGAATCCAACGCCCCCCGTGGGCGGGCGATTTCACCGCATCGGCGTGCATGGGTTCCAGGGCCGGGTAATCCAGCATGGTTGCGGGCACCGCACCCGGGGCACTGGGCGGAACCGCCACCGTTGCCTTGGGGGGAACCGCAACGAGGACAGGGGCTGCCACCCTCCGGGAACCATGAGCCACCTGATAGCCCTGCCTCCCCGCCACGAGCAGTACCACGGCCCAAAACAGCCCGAGTGTGAGGGCGAGCACGCCCAGGCTCTGGTGATCCTTGCGGGGACGGTGCATGGCCCAGAGCGCCAGGAACGCCAGGGGCCAGGTGGCCAGCCCCAGCAGGGCGTGGCGAAACAGCAGGCCACCGGGGCCCGTCGAGGGGGCCAGCGCGGGCGGGAACAGCCGATGCGCCGGCATGAGTCCCAAGGCGCGAGCCTCCATGAGACCGGAGACCGTGGCCAGCAGAAGCCCCGCCAGGCCCATCCAGGCGAGGTAGCGGGCCACCGTCCACCAGGGGCGGATGCCGCGCCCCGGCCGCTGGGCCGCCAGGAGCGCCCAGGGCAACAGGAGTCCCGAGGCCACCGGCAGGTGGACGAACAAGGCATGATTGAGGGCTGTCCAGTCCATGGGACCCACGCAGAAAGGGATGAATAGCTCCCCGCAGTCTGGCATCCTCCCGGCGTTTCCGGGAGAGGAATTGCTGTCACAATCGCCCCCATGAAGCAGACCCTTCTTCACCATGTCCAGGAATCGCTGAAGCTGAAGCAGGCCTTCTTTGATCGGGAAATGGACCACCTGCTCGCCCAGGCCGAGGATATGGCCGAGCGGTTGCGCCGCGGCGCCCGCATTCTCGTTTGCGGCAATGGTGGCAGCGCCGCGGACGCGCAGCATCTGGCGGCCGAGCTGAGCGGCCGCTATGTGAAAGAGCGGCGGGCCCTGGCTGGCCTGGCGCTGACCACGGATACCTCCGCCCTCACGGCCATCGGCAACGACTATGGCTTCGACCAGATCTTCTCGCGGCAGGTGGAGGCCCTGGGCCGACCCGGGGACCTGCTCATCGGCATCAGCACCAGCGGCAACAGCCCCAATGTCATCCACGCCGTGGCCAGCGCGAAGACCCTGGGCCTCGGCACCCTGGGCTTGCTCGGACGGGACGGCGGGCAGCTCCTGGGCCTCATGGATGACGCCCTGGTGGTCCCCTCCAGCTCCACCGCCCGGATCCAGGAGCTGCACCAGATGATCTACCACTTCTGGTGCGAGGCACTCGATGGCCAATTCTGAGGCCCTCCGATGAACGTCCTGCTGCCGGAACTGCTGGCGCTGGCACTGCTGACGCCCCCGCCCCCGCCCCAGTCTCAGCCCCAGTCCCAGTCCCAGTCGCGCACCTACTATTGGCGGGATGCCAGCGGCCAGACCCACATCACCAACACCTCTCCGCCCTCGGCGGCGGAGCTTCTGGATGCCCCGCCTCCGGTGGCAGTCGAGCCCGGGCAGGCCTACGAGCGCCCGGTCCCCATTCGCCAAAGCGCCGGCCGCGGTGATCACAGCGATATCGTCCTCACCGTGGCCCAGCAGCAGGTTTGGAGCGCCCTGGACCGGGAGCTGGCCAAGGCTCGGGCGACCGGGGACCAGCGTACCCTCCAGGCAGCCGGCGGCTACCTGATCCAGGATTGCCTCTGGGGCAGTGGCCTCTGGGCCATGCCGCTCCTGCCCATCCTGTCCATCCTCCTCATGGTCCTGTTGGGGTGGTGGCTGGCGTTGGGGCTTCCACACCGGGCCCGCCTGCCGCTGGTCCTGGGCTTCCTGGGCCTGGGCGCGGCCTTTGGCCACCTCCTGCTGACGGTCTTCCTCTTCCATCCCCAGGCGGTGCGGTTGCGCCAGAACCTGGAGTTGCTGGAGTACCACAGTGGCCTGGGGCGGCCCCTGCGTGCTGAGCAGCGGTCCCTGCTCCAGGCGCACTATCACGCCCTGGAGGCCGCCGCCGACCCCCTGCAGCCGCCCTGGCGCTTCCCCAGCGAGGTCCAGAAACTGCGGGAGACCGTGCGTCAGGTGATGGTTGCACCCTGAACTGGAAGCCCGCCTGGGTGTGCTGCGCAGGGCTGCCCAGGCCGAACCCCTGGGCCTTTACCTGCATGTGCCCTTCTGCCTGGATCGCTGCACCTACTGTTCCTTCGCCACCACCCGGGACCGCAGTCTGCAACCCGCCACCGTCGCCCGCCTCCTCGAGGAGGTCCGAACCTGGGGCGAGGCCCTGCACCACCCGGTCCTGGACACGCTGTATCTCGGCGGGGGCACTCCCTCGCTCCTGGCCCCCGGAGAACTGGATCGCCTCGGCAAGGCGCTCCGGGAAGCCTTTGACCTGACTCGGGTGGTAGAGGCAACCCTGGAGGCCAACCCCGGCACCGTGGATCTGTCATGGCTGCAGGGCGCGCGGGAGGCAGGCTGGAACCGCATCAGCCTGGGCGTGCAGACCCTCGACGATGCCCTCCTGGCGAGGCTCGGTCGCATCCATGACGCAAGCCAGGCCCTGGAGGCCATGGAGTGGTGCAGGCTGGCGGGATTCGAGCGGCGCAGCGCCGATCTCATGGTGGGCGTTCCAGGACAGACCTTGTCCAAAGTGGTCGAGGATGCCAGGACACTGGCAAGTACCGGCGCGGAGCACATGAGCATCTACCTCCTGGACCTCGACAAGGCCTGCCCCCTCCGTGCCGAGGTTGATGCAGGACGGCTTGCCCTGCCCTCCGAGGATGAGGTGGCTGATGTCTTCGAGGCCCTCCAGGAGGAGCTGCCGCGCCTGGGCCTGTCCCCGTACGAAATCAGCAACTACGCCCGCCCCGGGGCCGAATCCAGCCACAACTCCCGCTACTGGGAGCGGCGCCCCTACCTGGGCCTCGGTCCCAGCGCCGCCTCGCACCTGGGTGATTTCCGGTGGACGGAAGGTGGCCTCATCGCCGCCTGGACGGAGGGGCGGAGCGAGCTGGAGTTCCAGGAACTGGGCCCCGCGGAGGCCCTCGCGGAGATTCCCCTGCTGGGACTGCGCCTTCATCGCGGCGTGTCATGGTGCGCCCTGCGCGCCCGCGCCGACGACCTGAACCTCCGTCCCCTGTGCGACGCTTGGGAGACGCGGCTGCGCTCCCTGGCCAAGAAGGGACTGGTCATCTGGGAGGCGGACCAGGTGCGACTGAGCCCCCGGGGGATGCTCCTCAGCAATGGGATCCTGCAGATGTTCGTCTGACCTCGTATCATGATGGTTTCGCCCCGCCCCGCGGGGATCCCTGCGGAGCCCCCGTGCCCTATCTCGGCGAAAGCGCCGCGCTGCTCACTTCCGTCTGCTAGTCCCTGAACTCGGTGTGTTTCACCCTGGGGGGGAGGCGCGTGGGCTCGGCCTCGGTGAACCTGGGGCGGCTCCTCATGGCCTGGGTGCTGCTGGTCCTGCTTCACCTGGCCCTCTACGGCAGCGTCTTCCCCTGCCAGGCGGGCGGCCCGCGCCTCGGCTGGCTGGGCCTGTCTGGCCTGATCGGGTTCGCCCTGGGCGACGCGGTGTTGTTTGAAGCCTTCCTGCTCATCGGGCCTCGGTTGGCCATGCTGTTGATGACCCTCTCCCCCCTCTTCAGCGCGATCCTGGCTTGGCTCTTCCTGCATCAGGCCCTGAGCCTCGCCAGGATCGGGGCCATGGCGGTCACCCTTCTGGGCATCGCCTGGGTGGTGGGCGGCGATGGCGACAGCGGCACCCATCCCCACCTGGGGCGGGGCATCCTGCTGGGCATGGGCGGCGCCCTGGGGCAGTCTGTGGGCCTGCTCTGCAGCAAGTTCGGGTTGGCAGGCGACTACTCCCCCGTGTCCGCGAACCTCATCCGGGCCAGTGGCGGGGTCCTGGCCCTGCTGCTGTACTTCGGGTTCACCCGGACCCTCGGCAGCACCCTGGCGGCGTTGAAGGACGGCCGCGCCACCAGCTTCATTGCCCTGGGCGCCGTTACAGGGCCCCATGCTGGGCGTGGTCCTTTCCCTGGTCGCCATCGCCAAGGCCCCCATGGGCGTGGCCGCCACCCTGATGTCCCTCTCCCCCGTCCTCCTGTTGCCCGTGGCTCATGTCGCCTTCAAGGAGCGGGTGGGTGGTCATGCAATCCTCGGGACGCTGCTGGCCCTGGCGGGCGCGGCAGCCCTGTTTTTTGTATAGGCTGATCAAGCGGTTCACCCGGAGTTGCCATGTCCCTGCGCAAAGACCCCGTCAGCTGGCTCTATCCGCCCATCGAGCCCTACCAGGTGCGGCGCCTGAAGGTGTCAAACCTGCACGAGCTCCATGTGGAGGAGAGCGGCAACCCCGCGGGCAAGCCCGTGGTCTTCCTGCACGGTGGCCCCGGCGGAGGCACCAGTCCCAAGCATCGCCGCTATTTCGATCCCGATCGGTACCGCATCATCCTGTTCGATCAGCGGGGATGTGGTCAAAGTACGCCCTACGCCGAGGTCCGGGACAACGGCACCTGGGAACTGGTGGCCGACATCGAGCGCATTCGCGAGCAGCTGGACATTGACCGCTGGATGGTCTTCGGCGGCTCCTGGGGAGTCACCCTGGCCCTGGCCTACGCGGAACGGCACCCCCAGCGTGTGACGGACCTGATCCTGCGCGGCGTGTTCCTGCTGCGCCAGCGGGAGGTGGACTGGCTGTACCAGGAGGGCGCCAGCCGCATTTTCCCTGATGCCTGGGAGCCCTACCGCGACGCCATACCCGAGCAGGAACGGAGCGATTTCCTGAGGGCCTATGCCAGGCGGCTGCTCAGCGAGGACCCGGCCGTGAACCTCCCCGCCGCCAAGGCCTGGAGCATCTGGGAAGGCGCCACCAGCAAGCTCCTGCCCGATGCCGATTTCATCGCCTCCTACGGGGACGAAGCCACCACGCTCGCCTTCGCCCGCATCGAGTGCCACTACTTCCTGAACCGGGGCTGGCTCGACGAGGGTCAGCTGCTCCGGGATGCACCCAGGCTGAAGTCCATTCCCGGCGCCATCATCCAGGGACGCTACGACATGGTGTGCCCCATCGAGAGCGCCTGGGCGCTCGCCAAGGCCTGGCCCGAGGCGGACCTGGTCATCGTGCCCGATGCCGGCCACAGTGCCTACGAACCAGGGATCTCCCGGGCCCTGGTGGCCGCGACGGATCGCTTCGCGGGATGATCAGCCCCTCGCCCGGTTCCTGAAGTGGTCGTACACGAACCACGCCACGCCCGCCAGCAGCAGCACGCCGATGACGGCGTCCAGCTTGTGGAAGTAGGCGCCCAGGGTGTTCCACTTTTCGCCCAGTTTGTAGCCAACCCAGGCCAGGCCCAGGCACCAGGGCAGGCTCCCGGCGAAGGTGTAGAGGTGGAAGCGGGTGCGGTTCATGCGGGCGATGCCGGCGGGCATGGCGATGAAGGTGCGCACGACGGGTAGCATCCGGCCGATGATGATGGCCTCGGGGCCGAAGCGCTCGAAGAAGCGGTGGGCCTGGTCCAGGTGCCCGGTGTGCAGCCAGATGTACTTGCCGTACTTCTCCACGGCACGGCGTCCGCCCCAGGCGCCCACTTCGTAGGCGGGCAGGCTGCCCAGGTTGCACCCCAGGGCCCCCATCACGCCCGCAATCGCGACCTGGGCCACGGGCTGGCCCGCCCCCAGTCCGAAGAGGGTCAGCTGTCCCTTGAAGGCGAGGTAGCCCGCGAAGGGCATGATCACCTCACTGGGGATGGGGATGCAGGCGCTTTCGATGGCCATGAGCACCATCACGCCGAGGGGGCCCGCCGCGGCCATGAGGGCGATCATCCAGGCGATGACTGGGGCAAGGATCTTCTGCAGCACGGGGGCCATCCCAAAGGTTCCAGTGTACCGGCGGATACACTGGAGTCATGTCCGAGGATCTCGTTCGCAACCGCAAGGCCCTGCACAACTACCATGTCCTGGATACCTGGGAGGCCGGGATCGCGCTCCAGGGCACCGAGGTGAAATCGCTGCGGGCGGGCCTGGGCCAGTTGCAGGATGCCTTCGTGGATGTGACCGATGGCGAGCTGTGGCTCAAGCAGGCCCACATCTCGCCCTACGAACACGGCACCTACGCCAACCACGATCCCCTGCGTCCCCGCAAGCTGCTGCTGCACAAGGTCGAGATCGCCAAGATGACCGCCAAGGTCGTGCGCAAGGGCCTCACCATCATCCCCCTGGCGATCTACCTGAACGACAAGGGGCGGATCAAGGTGCGGGTCGCCCTGGCCGAGGGCAAGGCCGTGGGCGACAAGCGCGAGGCCCTGAAGCAGCGGGAGCAGAAACGCGAACTGGACCGCATCCGCAAGGGCGCGCGGGAGTAGGCAGAGTTCATTCCCCACAGGTTGAGGCCAGGCCAGCGCCGCGGCGTGCGGCGCACGGGGGCCCAGGTTCAGCCCTGCCATCCACCCTGGGCGAACCTGGCGAGTTTCTCCTCGCCCAGGCGCAGGGCCAGCGCCCGGGCCACGAAGCGGCCGATGGGATCACCCTCGAGGTTGACGAGGTGCCCGGGCCGCAGGGCGCCCAGGGCGGTGCGATTCACGGTCTCGGGGATGATCGCCACGGTGAACCAGTCGCAGCCGCAGCCCACTACCGTGAGGGAGATGCCATCCAGAGCGATGGAGCCTTTCGGGGCAGTCATGGGCGCCAGGTCCGGTGGCATGGCGAAGCGCCAAAGCCCTTCCCCCCTGGGCCTTTCCAGCAATGAACCCAGGCCATCCACATGGCCCGACACCAGGTGGCCATCCAGGGGATCCCCCACGCAGAGGGCTGGCTCCAGGTGCAGGGGCGCTCCCAGGGACAGGCTCCCCAGGGTGGTCCTGGCCAGGGTTTCCTCGCTCAGGTCCGTCTCCCAGGCGTGGCCATCCACCTTCACGCTGGTGAGGCAGGCACCGTTCACCGCAATGCTGGACCCCGGTTCGGCCCGCGCCAGCAACTCCGCCTGGGCCGCGATGCGCAACCGGGCGCCGCCGGGGCGGGCCGTGCGCCCCTCAAGGGTGCCGAGATGGCGAACCAAGCCCGTGAACATGAACCGATGTTACGGCAATCCCTTCCTGCTCCGCCACCTACTCCGCTGTCTCCAGGCGGCTGTTCCGGGAACCGAAGGCGGCATAGATCACTAGGCCGATGCCCAGCCAGATGAAGAAGCGATACCAGGTGAGGAAGGGCAAGCCCTTGGCGATCCAGATGCACCCCAGAATGCCCAGGGGGGCGATGACCCAGGGCAGGGGCATGCGGAACTTGCGGGGGGCCTCGGGGCGCCGCCGCCGCAGGATCAGCACCGCGGCGCACACGATGCAGAAGGCGAAGAGGGTGCCGATGTTGGCCAATTCCACCACTTCGTCGATGCTCAGCAGGGCGGCGGGAATGGCCACCAGGAAACCTGTGAGGACCGTGGCGTGGGAGGGGGTCTTGAACCTGGGGTGCACCTTGCTGAACCAGGGCCCGAGCAGGCCGTCCCGGCTCATGCTCATGATGATGCGGGGCTGGCCCAGCTGGTACACCAGCAACGCGGCCGTGGTGGCGATGACGGCGCCGAAGCTGATGACGCCTGCGATGCCCTCCATGTGGTGCTCACTGAAGATGTAGGCCAGCGGGTCCGCGATGCCGCCCAGCCGGGTGTAGTGCAGCATGCCGGTCACCACCAGGGCCACCGCGGCGTAGATGACGGTGCAAATAACCAGGGAGCCCAGGATGCCCCGGGGCAGGTCCCGCCCGGGATCCTTGCATTCCTCAGCCGTGGTGCTCACCGCGTCGAACCCGATGAAGGCGAAGAAGATGATGGCGGCACCGGCCTGGATGCCCGGCCAGCCGTGGGGCACGAAGGGATGCCAGTTGCCGGGATCAACAAAGCGGACGCCCAGGCCCACCACCGCCACCAGGATCATCACCTTCACCACCACCATGACGCCGTTGACCCGGGCGCTTTCCTTGATGCCGATGTAGCAGAGCCAAGTGATGAGCACCGTGATGAACACGGCCAGCAGATTGAGAGTGATGGGGAAGCCCGCCACCGTGGGCGCCGCGCGGAGGGTGTTCCAGTTGGCGAACACCGTGCTCCCCTGGAGCAGCCCAGCCTTGGCGCCCGCCAGCGCCTGGAGTTTCTCGCCCAGGGCCATGGGATGCACGCCATCCACCAACTTCAAGGCCGTGCGGGGATCCATGCCGAGCCAGCCAGGAATATCCACATGGAAGACGGAGGACAGGAAGCTCCTGGCGTAGTCGCCCCAGGAAATGGCCACGGCA
This sequence comes from Geothrix sp., assembly GCA_037446845.1. Classification (GTDB taxonomy): domain Bacteria; phylum Acidobacteriota; class Holophagae; order Holophagales; family Holophagaceae; genus Geothrix. The sequence goes on from JBBIHT010000055.1 coordinate 9,221, forward strand.
ACATTGGAGATGGCGTATTCCAGCAGCAGGTCCCAGCC
>JBBIHT010000056.1:0-9231 GCA_037446845.1 Geothrix sp.
CTTTGCGCCTGAGCAGCAGATCGCCTTCTTTGGCGGTGATCCCGACAACTTCACCTTCCCCCGCCACAACCTGGATTTCTCCATTTTCCGGGTCTACGAGGATGGCAAGCCCTACCAGCCGAAGGATTTCCTGCACTGGACTGAAGGGGGCCTGAAGGCGGGGGACCTCACCTTCGTCACCGGGCACCCCGGCCGCACCAGCCGTCAGGACACCCTGGCCCAGATGATCTACTCCCGGGATTTCGCCATCCCCATGCGCCTGAAAATGTTCGAGCAGCGCAAGGCCGCCCTGGTGGATTACGCCAGGCTGTCGCCCGAGGCCTCCCGTCAGGTGAATACCCAGATCTTCGGCATCGAGAACGGCATCAAGGCCACCACCGGCTATTGGTCCGGACTGAAGGACAAGGATGCCATGGCCCGCATCGCCGCCGGCGAGAAGGCGTTCCGCGCCAAGGTGGCTGGTGACCCCAGACTCGCCCCGGTCGGGCAGAGCTGGGGCAAGATCGAGGCGGCCCTCAAGGTGGCCCGGAGCCTGGCCAAGGAAGCCATGTTCGTGGGTACCGCCAATTCCACCCTGCTGGGCTATGGCCTCAGTCTGGTGCGCCTGGCCGACGAGGAAGCCCTGCCCAGCGACCAGCGCCTGCCGGAGTTCAGCGACGCCAATCTGCCGACCCTCAAGCGCCGCCTGGTGGTCCCCGGTCCATTCTTCGCCGAGCAGGAGACCTTCCTGTTCACCCGGGGCCTCGAAAATGCGGCCAAGGAGCTGGGGGCTCAGCACCCCTTCCTGAAGGCCATGCTGGGCGGCAAGCCCCCCGCCGAAGTGGCCAAGGCCGCCGTGGCAGGCTCCCGGCTGCAGGATCCGGCCGTCCGCAAGGCCCTCCTGGAGGGCGGCAAGAAGGCCCTGGCTGAAAGCAGGGATCCCATGATCCTGCTGGCCAAAAAGCTGGATCCCCTGGCCCGGGCCCTGCGCCGGAAGCAGGAGGACCAGGTGCAGAGCGTCATCACGGAGCACGGCACCCGCCTTGCCAAGGCCCGCTTCGCCGTCTACGGGAAGAACACCTATCCCGATGCCACCTTCACCCTGCGCCTTTCCTACGGCGCTGTGGCGGAGTACCCAGGCAACGGCACCCTGATCCAGCCCTTCACGACTTTCGGTGGCCTCTTCGACCGCTATGACGGCTGGGGCGGCAACGCAGCCAAGGCCCACAACGGGGACTGGGCCCTGCCGCAGCGCTGGGTGGACAAGCGCGGTGCGCTGGACCCCTCGGTGCCCTTCAACTTCGCCCACAAGGTGGACATCATCGGCGGTAATTCTGGATCGCCCGTGATTGACAAGAAGGGCGAGCTGGTGGGCCTCATCTTTGATGGCAACATCGAGAGCCTGCCCGGCAACTACTTCTACGACGAGGCCGTGAACCGCGGCGTCTCCGTGGATGCCCGGGCCATCGTCCACGCCCTGGACAAGGTCTACGGCGCTGCCGGCCTGGTGGCCGAGCTGACCGGGAAGTAGCCGTTCGCAGGAAAACCGGCGAGGGCCACGGAGAAAACGCGTGTTTCTTCGTGGCCCTGCCTGTTCCATGGAGATCCCCATGCGCCGCACCGCCCTCGCCCTGCTGCTTGCCCTGCCCGCCCTGCGCGCCGACGAGGGCATGTGGACCTTCGACAACATCCCCGTGCAGAAGATCAAGGCCAAGTACGGCGTGGAGCTGGACGCCGCCTGGCTGAAGCACCTCCAGTTGGCCACCCTGCGCTTCCCGGGCGGCACCGGCGCCTTTGTGAGCCGGGATGGTCTGGTGATCACCAACCACCATGTGGGCCGGAGCGCCATCGCGCAGCTTTCCACCGCCAGGGAGGATCTCATCAAGGACGGCTTTGCGGCCGCGAACCGCGGGCAGGAGCGCCGGGTTCCAGGCCTGGAGCTGATGATGATGGTTGCCACGGTGAATGTCACCGCGCTGGTCAACGCGGCGGTCCTGCCGGGCATGGCGGAAAAGGAGGCCCTGGCTGCCCGCCGCAACGCCCTGGCGGACTTGCGCAAAGCCGAGGAGGCGAGGACCGGCCTCACCTGCGAGCCCGTCACCCTCTATCAGGGTGGCGAGTACTGGCTGTACCGCTACCGGAAGTTCACCGATGTGCGCCTCTGCGCTGCGCCCGAGCTGCAGGTAGCCAGCTTCGGCGGTGATCCCGACAACTACACCTACCCGCGATGGAACCTCGATTTTTCCCTGTTCCGCATTTACGAGAACGGCCAGCCCTACCATCCTGAGGCTTTCCTGCCCTTCAGCGCCAAGGGCATCGGAATCAACGAACTGACCTTCATCTCCGGCCATCCCGGCGTCACCTATCGTCAGCAGACCACCGCCCAGATGGCCTATGCCCGGGATGTGGGCATTCCCAGCCAATTGAAAGCGCTGGCCCGCTCCCGCGCGGCACTGGTGGCGCTCTCGGCCACTTCCCCCGAAGCCAAGCGACTCGCGGCCGAGGCGATCTACGGAATCGCCAACGGGCAGAAGCGCCTCTCCGGCCAGCTCCTGGGCCTTCTGAAGCCCGGAAACCTGAACCAGGTGGCCGAGGCCGAGGCTTCCCTGAAGGCTGCTGTGGCGAAGCTTCCTGGGCTGGCTGCCCGGGTGGGCGCAAGCTGGGACAAGGTGGCCGAGGCCGTAGCGAAGCAGGAACCCCTCCAGGCGCGGCTCACCACCCTGGGCTCAGGCCGCGTGGGAACCCTGGGCCACGCGCTGACTCTGGTGCGGCTCAGCGCCGAACTATCCAAGCCCTCCGCTCAGTGGCTCCCGGAGTTCAGCGATGGCAATCTGAAGGCCCTCCTGGGCCGACTTTACTCGCCGCGCCCCATCCGCAGGATCCTCGACCAGGCGCTGCTCGCCCTCCTGCTCACCGAAGCCCGCGAGCGACTCGGCGCGGAGCATCCCTATGTCAGGGAGGCCCTGGCAGGGCGCGAGCCCGAGGTGGCCGCCCGGGCCATCATGGACGGCACCAGGGTGGATGACCCCGCCTTCCGCAAGCAGCTGGCCGAAGGCGCCGCTGCGGCCATGGCCGCCTGCCGGGATCCCCTGATCCAGCTGGCCAAGGTGCTGGATCCCTTCAATCGCGCTGCGCGCCGGCAACTGGAGGAGGAGGTCACCAGCGTGATCACCGAGCATGGCGGCCGCATCGCCGAGGCCCGCTTCCAGGTGCTAGGCAGGACCGTCTATCCCGATGCCACCTTCACGCTGCGCCTGGGCTACGGCCCCGTCACCACCTATGCGAACGGCACCGGCACTCTGGCCCAGCCCTTCACCACGCTCATGGGGATGTATGATCGCTCCCTGGGCTGGGGAGGCAATGCCTTGGCCGCCGAGGACGGAGCCTGGACGCTGCCTCAGCGATGGCTCGACCGCCAGGGCCAGCTGAACCTGGCTACCCCCTACAACTTCATCTACGCCTGCGACACCGTGGGCGGCAACAGCGGCAGCCCCGTTGTGAATGCCAAGGGCGAGTTCGTGGGCATCAACTTCGACAGCGTCTACGAAGGGCAGGGCGGCTACTACATCTATGATCCCGATACCAAGCGTGCGGTGGCCACGGATGTCCGCATCATCACCGAAGCCCTGCGCAAAGTCATGGGGGCTGGCCATCTGGCGGATGAGGCCCTGGGGCGCTAGGGCCCCGGCTCGTTTCACCGGCGCGCCTGGGGAGCGGGGGGATCGGGGGTCTGCCATAGTCTCTGGTAAACCTTGGGTCGTCGGTCCTGCAGGGCGGGGAATCGCCTGCGCCATTCCCTCAGCGCGGTGAGGTCCAGGTCACCGACCACCAGACCCTCGGCAGGGCCGCCCCGGGCGATGACTTCGCCGAAGCAATCATGCAGGGCGGAGGCGCCGCCATACTCGAGGCCAGCCCCGTCATGCCCCACCCGATTGACGCCGCAGAGGGCCATCTGGTTCTCGATGGCCCGGGCGGCCAGGAGAGTGGACCAGGCGGCGATGCGCTTCCCGGGCCAGTTCGCCGGGACGAACACCACCTCGGCCCCCTGGGTGGCCAGGGCCCGGAAGGGCTCGGGGAAGCGCAGGTCGTAGCAGATCTGCAGGCCACAGGGGATGCCATCCACCTCGAACAGCGGACAGTCGCTGCCCCCGCTGTAGTGCAGGTGCTCCTCGCCGTAGGAGAACGGGTGGATCTTGCGGTAGAGGGCGGCCAGCGACCCATCGGGCGCGGTGACGAAGGCGGCGTTGCGGGGGTGAGGCCGGTGGGCTTCCACAGCGGAGCCGATGAGGTAGAGACCAAACTCCCGCGAAAGGGCCGCGAGCGCCTCACTGGCGGGACCGGGAATGGGTTCCGCGAAGGGCTCCGGCGTCATGGTGAAGCCCAGGGTGAACAGCTCCGGGAAGACCGCCACCCGGGCCCCGGCCGCGGCCGCTGACGCTGCGAAACCCCGGGCCCGCGCCAGGTTGACGGCGGGTTCCTGCCAGCGGGTGTCCTGCTGGATCAGCGCGACGCGCAGGGTGGCCATGGCCAGCTCCAGGTTTCTCGGCAGGGGGACGGTGCCCTTCCGCGGCCGTTCATGGGCGGAACCGTCCGGGTTCCAGGGGCCCGCCCTCCCGGCGGTGCAGGAACCGCTCGGCGGCCAGGGCGCCCACGGCCAGGCCGCTGGTCATGCCGTGACCCCCGAGGCCAGCGCACCAGAAGAGGCGGGGATTCCAGGGATCCCAGCCCAGGACGAAACGCCGATCGGGGCTGAAGGTCCGAAGGCCGGTCCAGGTGCGGGTGATCGGGCGTTCCGTCAGATCCGGCGCCACTTCCCGGATGCTGGTGAACAGGCCTTCCAGCACCGCCGGGTCCACCGCTGGCTGCTGCCCCCGGGCGGGCAGGGCGCAGGGTGTCTCCTCGCAGGGACAGAGCAGCAGGCCGCCGCTTTCGGGGCGAAGGTAGAAGGGGCGGTCCACCCACCAGGTCCAGGGCTCCTTCGCAGGATAGGCCGCGGCGCTCCACACCAGGGTGCGGCGCAGGGGTGTGAAGGCGATCCCCGATCCGGCCTGGACGCCCAGCTCCCCCGCCCAGGCCCCGGCGGCGATGGCAAGGCGACCTGCCCGGAGAGGCCCCTGGGCCGTGTCCAGCTCGAAGCCGTCCTCGCCTGGGCGGATGGCCAGGACGCCACAACCCAATTTCAGCGCCACGCCCCCGGCGCGGGCGCCCTGTTCGCAGAACCGCAACAGGCCCGAGGTGTCGATGACACCATCCCCGGGAATCATCAGGTGCTCCGCCGCCTTGAGGCCAGGCCGGGGCAGCCCTGCTCCCCGGAGGGTCGCCACGCCGTGGCGTCGGGCCTCGGCCTCGAAGGCATCCAGAGGCCCCACCGATAGGCTGGCCAGCAGTCCTCCGCCGGCCTGCAAGAGGCCCTCCTCGGCCAAGCGGCGGCGGCCCTCCACGGCCAGGGCGGTGTGCTCGTCGCGACCCGTGAGCACCCGGGCCATGGCCGCATTGTGGCCGCTGGCATAGGACCCTGGCTGGTCCTCGCGCTCCAGCACGATGATGTTCCGCTGGCCCCGCTGGGCGAGATGGAAGGCCAGGGACAGGCCAGCGATGCCGCCGCCGATGATTGCAAGTTCAGTGGTTTCAACCTGGCCCATGAGCCATCTTAAGGCCTGAGGCCATTCCGTTCATGAATTGGAGATGTGATGCCGATCATGTAGCTGATGGGGCTGTTTCCCGCATAGAATGAACAGTCGGTTTCCACGGAGTGAGCTTGCGCGGTCTTCTTCGGGTCGTATTCACCATGGTGCTGCTCCTGGGCAGCCTGGGTGGGGACTGGACACCGGGTTCTGCCGCCCCCATGGCCCCCATGGATTGTTGTGGCGCTCGCGCTGGCGCAGATGACCGCTGCCCGTGCCCCAAGCCGGACGGAAATCGGAACGCCCCCACCCGGAGCCGTTGCGCCGAAGGACAAGCCCTCACTGCCCTGGCCCAGGCCAGCCGTTGCGAAAACTCATCCTCCCGCCGCACCGAGCCGCGCCCCGAGCCCCTGGGCTGGGCCGCAGGCACTGCTGCGGCCGGCGTGGCGTCCACGGGCCCTGCCCGGCTGGCGTCTGGCCGCGACCCAGATCTGGGGCGGCACCTGGCGCATCTGGGTACCTACCGAATCTGATACCCGATTGAGCGAAGCCTTGGCTGCTCCCAGGAGCAGCCCGTTGACTCGTCATCTTTCTGGAGATTCCCATGCGCACCCTGTTGCGTCTGGCCTTGGGCCTCATCCCGGTCGTCGGGTTGGCTCAGGTTCAGACACCCCCACCGGCTCCCCCTGCCGCCACGGCCTCCGCCGCTGCCCAGGGCGACGACCCGCTCTTGACCGCATTGGTCCAGGAAGCCCTGGATCGCAACCCCGACCTGGCTCGGGCCAACACCCTGGTGGAGGCCGACAAGGAGCGCGTTCCCCAGGCCAGCGCCCTGCCGGACCCCAGCCTGTCCCTGGGCATCCAGAATGACGGCTTCAGGAAGCTGCAAGTCGGCACCATGGAGACCAGCTACTACCAGGTGATGCTCACCCAGCCGCTGCCCTGGCCCGGAAAGCGGGGCCTGCGCGGCGAGATCGCCAAGCTGGAGGTGGAAGCCTCCCGGTGGTCGTCGAGCCGGGCCAGGCTCAGCCTCATCGCGGATGTGAAGCGGGCCTACTTCGGCCTGCTCCTGGTGCGGGGGCAGCTTGACCTTCTGGACCAACAGGAGCTGTTCTGGCAGAAGGCCAGTGACATCACCCGGGTGCGGTACGAGGTCGGGCAAGGCTCCCAGGCGGATGTCCTGAGGGCCCAGCTTGAGCAGAACCGCCTGCGTTAGGCGCGCTTCAGCCTGAAGTCCGAGGAGCGCACGCTCCTGGCCACGCTCAACCGCCTGCGATGGGCCAGTCCCGAGGCTGCGGTGCCCACCACCGTGACCCTCAAGGCCATCCATCCGGGAGCGCTCCCGCTGGCGGCGGTGCTCCAGCGCGCCGAGCAGGAAAGCCCCGAGTTGCAGGCGGCGCGCATCGGCCTCGGCCAAGCTGAACGAAGGCTGGACCTGGCCCGGCGCGATCGCTTCCCCGACTTTGCCCTCAGTGCTGGTCTGATGCCCCGGGGTTCCCTCGATCCCATGTGGCAGGTGGGGTTTTCCATTTCCCTCCCTATCTGGTCCAGGCAGAAACAGCAAAGGGCCGTGGCGGAGCAGGGCAACCGGCAGAGAGCCTCGGGCTCCGAGGTGGAGGGGGTACGGAACCTCCTGACCCAGCGCATCCAGGAACGCTCCGCGCAACTTGATGCCGCCCTGGATACGCTGCGGCTGTACCGGGAAGGCATCCTGGTGCAGGGCGAATCCACCTTTGAGGCCAGCCTGGCCCAGTATGAAACAGGCCGGGTGCCCTTCCTGAGCGTCCTGGAGGCCCTGAATGGCTGGATCTCCGACGAAGGAGGGTTGCTGCAGACCATCGCCCAGGCCCTTTCCATCCGCATCGCCCAGGAGGAGTTCAACCTCTCGGGCACGCCCTCCATCGCCTCGCCTGGCCTCCGTTCGGGGGCCATGGGCATGGGAGGCAGCCCCGGTTCCGCCATGCCTGCATCCCCCTCTACCCCCGGGAAAGCCTCCGCCCAGGCGGGCGAAGGTGGTCCTGCCATGAAGTCCATGTGAATTGGAGCCGACCATGATTGATGAATCCCTTGAACCCGTTCCCTCCCGTCCTTCCCGCGGACGCGCCCTGGGCCTGGTCGCCCTGGGCCTGGTCGTGGGCATCGGGACGACCCTGCTGCTCCGGCCCGTGGGCCACGGTGAGCACGCTCCTGAAGCGAGCACGGCGGGCGCCCCCCACAAGCAGATGTACCAGTGTCCCATGCATCCCCAGAACATCCAGGATCATCCTGGGGACTGCTCCATCTGCGGCATGAAGCTGGTGCCCATCGAGGACGCCGGTGCCCAAGCGAGCCCCACCGAGGGCAAAGGCCGGATCGTCCTCTACCGGTCGCCCATGAATCCCTCCATCACCTCGCCCAAGCCCATGAAGGATGAAATGGGCATGGACTTCGTGCCCGTGTACGAAGGTGACCTTAAGGGGGAAGGGCCCTCTGTCGCGGACCACGCCGCGGTCACCATTGACCACGAACGGCAGCAGCTCATCGGCCTCCGTACCGCCAAGGCCAGCCTGGTCACGGTGGGCGGAGAAATTCGCACCAATGCCCGCCTGGCGGTGGACGAGACCCGAGTCCGCAAGATCAATGTAAAGGTCGAGGGCTTCGTGGAAAAGCTGTTCGTGGACTTCATCGGCAAGCCGGTGCGGGCGGGACAGCCCCTGTTCAGCCTCTACAGCCCCGAGTTCGTGAGTGCCCAGCGGGAGTACCTCCTGGCGCTCAAGACCCAGAAGGCTTTAGCAACCGGCTCGCTGGCCGAGAGTGGATCGGGCCTGCTGGAATCCGCGAAGCGCCGGCTCACCCTTTGGGATGTGCCGAAGGGGGCCCTGGAAAGGCTTGAGGCCAGTGGCGAAGCCCAGAAAACCCTGACCCTGCGCTCACCGATATCCGGGGTGGTGACGGCCAAGACTGTGGTGGAGGGCGCCCGCATTACGCCAGCGGACATCCCCCTGGAAATCACGGACCTGGGCCGGGTCTGGGCCCTGGCGGATGTCTATGAAGCCGAACTGGGGCGGGTGAAGGTGGGCCTGCCCGCCACCCTGACCCTGTCGGCCTTCCCAGGGAAAACCTTCGCGGGCCGGGTGATCTTCATTGACCCGATCCTGGACCCGAAGACCCGTACCGCCAAGGTCCGCCTGGAGTTTCCCAATCCCACGGGCGAGCTGAGGCCGGAATCCTTCGGCGAGGTGCTGCTGAAGGGCCCCTCCCACAAGGGCATCCTGGTGCCCCTGGACGCAGTCCTCGACGCGGGCACCCAGCGGGTGGCGTTCATCGCATTGGGGGACGGGAAATTCGAGCCCAGGGAGGTGACCACAGGGCTGAAGGTGGGCGAACAGGTTGAAATCCTCTCCGGCCTGAGGGCTGGCGAGGAGGTTGTGGTCCGCGCCAACTTCCTGGTGGACTCCGAATCCCGCTTCCGGGCCGCCCTGGCCCACATCGGCCAGAAGGCCGGTGCCTCTTCCGCTTCCCCGTCCGCTTCGGCGGGCGGGCGGGCGAGCGGCACGGCATAAAGGCGGTCGGGCTCCTTGACGCAACCCGCGAGGGACGCGCCCATCCAGGCGACCAGTAATACCGCGATAAGGGACTTAACGTTTCT
>JBBIHT010000057.1:0-9074 GCA_037446845.1 Geothrix sp.
ACTTCCCATTCTTGATGTCCCGGATGATGGCCCGGTGCTGCTCATCCATGCGACCCTGGATTTCGGATTCCAGCACGGGCGGCTTGGTCGAAAGGTCCTCATAGGTGGAGCGGAAATTGTCCAGGATCTCGCCCCCGAGGTAGATGAGGGTCTCGATCTTCGGGTTCGCCAGCCCCTTGTCCTCGGTCTGCACATGGAAGACGCGGTTGCCGTGTCGGACATCCGTGTTGTAGCCGGTGATCATGGTCTGGGCCTGGGAAGTCGGGGGGTGGGACGCATCATGCCCCTACCTTTGCAATCTTCCCGCCAGATCCGGCATGACTTCCCAGGCCACTTCCCGCAGCACTTCGTCCCCCATGCGGGCCACCAGGGCCTTCACCAGGGCGTCCATGAGCACCGGCTCAGCGAGGAGCGCATGCAACAGGACCTGGGTCTGCTGGGCATCCGTGGAGCCTGACGGCAACGGCGCGGATGCCGCCGGGGGGGGTGGGGTCAATCCGAGCTGACCCTCGGCGGCAGGGCTCTGCCGGTCTGCGGCAGAGGCGGCGGGTGGAGGAGCCTGCACGCCGGCCACGGCCAGGTCAGGCACCGAGCCAAGGACATCCAGCTCTTCCAGCCCTGATAGGGTGACCAGGGCCTCCTCGTCCTCCCCCAGCGCCGCAAGGGCAGTGGCTGCCAGATCGGATTCGGCAGGCTCGACCTCAGCGGGCTCGACTGGGACGGGTTCCTGCGCAGCGAGGTCGGGGACCGGGGCGGGTGCCGAGGGCAGCGGAGGCTCCGCGGCGAGATCCTGCAGGCTTTCCAGGTCGAGTTCCTCCAACTCCAGCTGGACATCCGATGCCTGCCCCGATGCGACCTCTGGCGCCGTTGCGACCTCTGGGGCCCTGGCGGCGATGGGCTCCTCCGGCCATAGATCCTCGGCATCCAGCAGCAGGAGATCATCCTGGGCGAGAGGGGATTCAGGCCCGCCCGGGGTGCTTGGTGCGGGCGCTACGGCGGACCCTTCCGCAACCGGGGCTTGGCCCACAGGTTCAGGCATCTGTTCCGGTTCTGGCTCGGGCCGGTATTCGGGCAGGGCGGCTTCCGCCCTTCGCACCAGGTCCTTGGACGCGGTGGCGGGTAGCGTGGAGAAGGGTGAGGGGGAATTCACCACGGGGGTGGCCAGAAGGGTCCTCACCCGGTCCCCCAGTTCCCGCAGCTCGATGGGTTTCTTCAGGAAGCCCTGCACAGGGGCCTTGGCCAGCTTGGCGGGGTCCACGGGATCCAGCACGCCCGCCATGAGGGCGATGGGGATCTGGGCGGTGGCCTCCATGGCCCTGAGCCGGGTCAGCAACGTCCAGCCATCCATGCCGGGCATGGCGGTATCCACCAGCGCCACATCGAATCGCTCCCCGCGCGCGATGCGATCCAGGGCCTCCTCCGCGGAATCGGCGCAGGTGAGCTCGACATCAGTGGGAGTCAGGAGGGATTCGGCAATCCGGTGGATGCTGGGATTGTCGTCCACAAGCAGGAGACGCGGCATCTGGTACCTCGGGAAGCCGGAAGGAAAAGAGAATCGCTGGGCACAACGCTACCAGAAATCTTCACTTCCGCGAAAAGGATCGCGCTCAGCGCAGGAGCTTCCCCAGACGCCGCACCCGCTCGACTTCCACCAGGCGCACCAGCAGCACCCGGTCTCCCACCCAGACCCAGCCCACGCCCTGGGCCTCGCGCAACGCCACCTCGGGTCCCCGGGGGAGCCACCCTTTCACAGAGGCGCGCAGACGCGTGGCGGTGCGCCAGTCGGGCCGGTGGGCGTCGAGCAGGGCCTGGCGCTGCCGCTCGGGAGGAAAGCCGCTAGGAATCCACCGTTGGTCCCAGGCATCCATGGGGCCCCCTTGAATCCACAGCCAGGCCGGATCCCAGGGCGGCCAGGGGGGTGAACCCGGGGGCACCGGGCTCCAGTCCACCCGGTCAGGCGGGCTGGTCTTCCGCGGAGCTTCCCCTGTTCGGGTCTGCTCAGTCCAGCCCATGGCATCGGGGGGCTGGGCCATCAACAGCCCCTTGCCGGCGGCCTGCCGCCGCCAGCGGCCCCGCTCCAGGCCCCAGGCGGTCCAGGTCCCCTCGTGGCAAACCCAGAGACGGTCCGCCCGGGGGAACCAGAGCCCATCGCCGGACAGCCAGGGAAGCTCCAGGCGGGCCCCAGGCAAGTCCTTGCCGTCGTCGGAAAGCTCCTCGGGCCTCCGGGCGATCCCCCGGGATGGTGGCGGCAGGGCGGCCTCGTCCCAGGCCGCCAGGGTGGCCTCCTGCGGTTCGCTGTCGGAGGGGAGCACCGTGAGGAGCAGCGAGGCGGGAGCCCCGGGCGCACCCTCTTCCGCGAGGCCCAGCAGGACCCCCTTGCCATCCCAACTGAAGCGGCTCCAGGGCCCGGATTGGCAGGACCAGATCACGCGGCCCTCGGGCACTTCCAGCAACCGGGTTTCGAAGCGCGTCGGGCTCATCTGCAGGGTCACCAGCAGGCGGTTGCTGCGCTGGGGATCCAGCCGGGCCGAAGCCAGGGGCGCATCGAAGCGGAAGTGGCGCCATTCCAGGCCATGCCAGAGCAGGACCTGGCTGCGGCCCTTTGGCCCATTCAAGGCCAGGCCCTGATCCGAAAGGTAGGGGGAGGCGGGCTCCCAGGGCGTGCCGAAGCCGCCTTCAAAGGGCCAGGGCTTGGCCTGGTCCGGGTCGCGGGTGCCCTGGAAGCGCGGCGCCCAGCCATCCTCCACCCGGAACTCAGCCAGGAGCTCGGAGCTCGCGAGGTTCATGGCCAGGGGCGTCTCGCCGGTGGCCACCCCGCCCGCGCTCACGGGGCGGGGCGCCTGCACCACCGCGAAGAGCAGCAGCATGGCGGCGATGAAGAGGGTGGCGATGATGTACCGTTGGGGGATCAAGGGGTTCCCTGGGGCCTGCGCTTCATCATGCCCCATCCCGGCCGGAGACTCATTCCCCATGAAACACAAACCCGCCTTGGAAACCGAACTGAAGCTCCGCATTCCCGCCCTCGCGCCCTACGGCCCGCTGCTGAAGGCCCTGGGCTTCCAGGAGCGCGTCCCTCTTCAACCTGAACTCAGTGTCCTGTGGGACCGGGACGGCGAGCTGCGCACCGTGGGCTCGGCCCTGCGCACCCGCCAGTACGCGGGGCACCAGACCCTGACCTGGAAGGGGCCCAAGGTCCCCGATGCCCTGCTGAAGATCCGCCCGGAATGCGAAACGGCCGTCGCGGATGGCGATGCCCTGGAGGCCATCCTCAGGGCCCTGGGGTTCGAGCCAGTCCTGCGCATGGAGAAGCACCGCGCCCTGTGGGAGCGGGGCGAGCTGGAGGCCTGCCTGGATGAAACCCCCTTCGGCTGTTACCTCGAACTGGAGGGCGAGGCCCAGGCCATTGGGGCGGCCATGGAAGGCCTGGGGCTGGCGCGGGACCGCGCCGAACCCCGCAGCTATCCCGAGCTGTACCGGGCGCACGGGTTGGGCTGATCGCTGTCCCCCGCGAAGGCAGGGCCGCAGGTGCGGCTCAGACCTTCAGCACCCGCTCCAGGTCCTCGATGAGATCCTGCACATCTTCCACCCCCACGCTGAGGCGCAGGAGGTTGTCATTGATGCCAAGGCGCAGGCGATCCGCCTCGGGCACACTGCCGTGGGTCATGCTGGCCGGGTGACAGACCAGGCTTTCCACGCCCCCGAGGCTCTCCGCCAGGGCGAAAACCTTGAAGGACGAAGCCATGCGCCGGGTGCGCTCGGCATCGCCCGTATCAAAGCTCACGATGCCGGAATAGCCCTTCATCTGTTGTTTCGCCAGAGCGTGCTGGGGATGGGACTCCAGCCCGGGATAGTAGACAGCCTTCAGGTCGCGGCGGCCTTCCAGCCACCGGGCCAGCGTGAGGGCGCTGGCGTTGTGCCGTTCCATGCGCAGGTGCAAGGTCTTGGTGCCACGCAGGATGAGCCAGGATTCCATGGGCGACAGGATGGCGCCGGCGGCCTTCTGATGGAAACGCAGCCCCTCGGCGAGATCAGCCCGGCTGGTGATGACGATGCCGCCGATGGAATCGCTATGGCCGTTCAGGTACTTCGTGGTGGAGTGGAACACCAGGTCCGCTCCCAGCTCCAGCGGCCGCTGGTTGTAGGGCGTGGCGAAGGTATTGTCCACCGCCAGCACCGCCTGACAGCCCATGATGGTCATCACCTGCCGCACGCCCGCGATATCGGTGAGGCCCAGCATGGGATTGGTGGGCGTCTCCAGCATCACCAGCCGGGTATTGGGTCGCAGGGCCGCCTTGAAGACCGCCAGGTCGCCCGTGTCCACCTGCGTGTAGGAGAGGCCGAAGCGGGTCATCACCTTGTCGAGGAGGCGAAAGGTGCCCCCATAGACATTGTCCCCCAGCACCACATGATCGCCGCTGGAGAGCTGCTCGAAAATGGCCTGCACCGCGGCCATGCCTGAACCGAAGGCCATGCCATGGGCACCGCCTTCCAGGGCCGCCAGGTTGGCCTCCAGGGCATCGCGGGTGGGGTTGCGCACCCGGGCATAGTCGAAGCCCTTGTTGATACCCAGGCCTTCCTGGAGGTAGGTGCTGGTGAAGTACACGGGCGTCATGAGGGCGCCGTTGGTGGGATCGGGCACCTGCCCGGCGTGGATGCAACGGGTGTCGAAACGGCCTTCCTGGTTCATGGGACCATCCTTCGTGATCCTCCAGCATGAAGGGGTACACCCATGAGGGAAAGCCTTCGCACTGCCCTGACCCTGACTCTGCTCCTGACGGTCCAGCTCGCCTGCAGGTCCGACAAGCCCGGGGCCCGGGTCCAGAAGACCTTCGACGCCTGCCGGGCGGCCGTGGAATCCGGTGATGCCATGGCCGCCACCGAGCCCCTGGACGAGGCCTTCCGGGGCCCCGATGGCCTGGACCGGGGCAGCGCCCGGCTCTATCTGTTGACCCTTTTCCGCCAGGAACGGGTGGGCGTCACCGTGCTGCGGAATGAGCTGGCCCCCGGGGGGCACGAGGTGCTTCAGGAAGTGGATCTGCTGCTCACGGGGCGGGGCTCTGGGCTCCTTCCCCAGGAGGCCTCCCGCCGTCGTTTCCAGCTTCGCTGGCGCGTGGAGAATGACCGCTGCCGCCTGCTCGAGCTGCGGGATTTGGAGACGCCTAGTCCCCCAGAAGGGCCATGAACGCCTTGTGCTGCTCCGGCGACAATCGCCGGGTCTTGCCTTCTTCCTGCGCGAGCCGCTGGCAGCGGGGCACGGCCCTCAGTTGCCCCGGGGTCACCCCCAGTTCGCGAGCCCGCCGGAGGGTCTGGAGCACCGCCTCCATCTGGCCAAGACCGTAGTGCGTCACCAGGAGCAGGGCCAGGGCCTTCACATTGCCTGGATCCAGCTCAAGGGCCTGAAGCAGCTGATGCAGCGTCGCCTCCAGCACCTCGCGCCGAACCTCCGAGCGGCCTAAAGGATGGGATGGGGCCGCATCGCCTCCATCGCCGCCGCCAGGGGAAATCGCCTCCTCCTGCAGACCCGAGGGCGCCCCCAGGGCCCGCATGCCCCGGGGTGGCGTGGGGCTCACGGGACGACCCGCGCCAGCCGCAGGCCGCCGGGGCACCTTGAAGACCGCGGTGGGGCGTTCCTGGTTCCAGTGCCAGGCGGGGTCCTTGGTGTATCGCAGCACCATCGCCAGTTCCTCGGCCGTCTGCAGGCGGTTCGAGGGGTCCTTGGCCAGGGCGTGGTTGAGGACCACCTGCACATCCCGGCTGATGCCCATGAAAGCCGTGGGCGGCAGGGGGGGCGGCGCCTCGTGGAGCAGGCGGTAGATGACGGAGCCGGGGCTGGGCCCATCGAAGGGCGGCACGCCCGCCAGGGCCTCGTGCAGGACAACGCCCACGGCGAACAGATCACTGCGGGCATCGGGCCGGCCGCTCTGGAGATACTCCGGCGCCATGTAGTTCACGGTGCCAAAGACGGTGCCTTCGTCGGTGGTATCGGAATTGACGACCTTGGCCACGCCGAAATCCAGCACCTTGGCCTGCAGGTTCTTGCCATCCCAGATCACGCGGATGTTGGAGGGCTTGATGTCCCGGTGCAGGATCTGGTGGCGATGGGCCACCGCCAAGCCATCGCATACCTGCGCCAGCACCTCCAGCACATCCTTGGGCACCAGGGTGCCCGCCCGGATCAGCGTCCCCAGGTCCTCACCCTTCACCAGCTCCATGGCCAGGTAGAGGACCCCCTGTTCCTCGCCCATCTCATGCACCGTGACGATGTTCGGGTGGTTGAGGACCCCTGCCGCGCGGGCCTCCCGGGAGAAACGCTCCCGCGCGTCCCGGCCCATGCCCGCCGAGGGATGGATGACCTTGATGGCCACCTCGCGCCCCAGGAGTGGATCGCGACCCACATAGACTTCGCCCATGCTGCCCTGGGCCAGCATCCGAACGATTTCAAATTTGCCGAGATGCGTCAGCACGGTCGTTTCCAGGGACGATGGCCTTGATCATCCGACGGGGAAGGCTGGAGCGTCCAGGCCTTTCTCCCGTTTCATTGGAGATGCAGAAGCCAGGCCTCGTCATGCACGGGAAGGCCCAGGGCCTCGGCCTTGGCCAGTTTGGAACCCGCCTTCTCCCCGGCCACCAGCAGTGTGGTTTTCGCGGAGATGCTGCCGGTGACCTTTGCCCCCAGGGCCTTGAGCCGGGCCTCCGCCGCTTCCCGGGACAGGGTCGGAAGGGTGCCCGTGACCACCGCCACTGCGCCGGAGAGCGGCAAATCCCCAGGGCTGCGCGGGGCGGGAGGAAGGGGCTGGATGCCCAGGTCGAGCAGATGGTCTGGAAGGTCGGGATGGAGGGCCGCAAAGGCCTTCAGGGCCGCGGCCACCTTGGGGCCCACCTCCTCCACCGCCTGGAGTCGGGCCTCATCCGCCGACCAGAGTGCTCCCAGGGAGGGGTAGGCCTCCGCCAGCAGTTCCGCGGTGCGGGCACCCACCATGGGAATGCCCAGGGCATGGAGCCAGCGCCCCAGCGCCCGGCTGCGAGCCTGGTCCAGGGCTGCCAGCAGGTTCTGGGCGGACTTTTCCGCCATGCGCTCCAGGGCCGCCAGGAAGCCGAGGCCGGAACGGGCGTCGCGAAGGAGCGCGAACAGATCCCAGGGTTGCTGGAAGCGCCCCGAGGCCACCAGTTGTTCCACCAGGGCTTCGCCGAGTCCCTCGATATCCAGGGCCGACCGGCTGCCGAGATGGAGCAGCCGGGCCGCCAGCTTGGCGGGGCATTCGGGGTTCAGGCAGCGGATGGCAACTTCCGCATCGTCCGTCTTGCCAACGGCGCCGGCACACACGGGGCAGGCAGCGGGGATGATGGGCGCGGGCAGATCCCGCCCTTCCTCCCCGGGCACCAGGGCCACCACCTTGGGGATCACCTCCCCCCCCTTTTCGATGAAAACGCGATGCCCCACTTTCAATCCCAGGCGGGCCAGTTCATCAGCGTTATGCAGGGTCGCCCGCCGCACCACGGACCCGGCCACCTCCACGGCCTCCAGCTCTGCCACCGGCGTGAGCTTGCCGCTGCGGCCCACCTGCCAGGAGATGCCCAGCACCGTGGTGGTCACCTGTAGGGCGGGGTACTTGAAGGCGATGGCCCAGCGCGGCACGCGGTCGGTGGCGCCCAGGCGCCGCTGCAGGGAGGCATCCGCAAGCTTCAGCACCACGCCATCCGAATCGAAGGGCAGACCGAGGCGGGCATCCGCCTGCTGCCGAATGAAGGATAGTGCTGTGGCGAAGTCGCCCTCGGCCTGGGCGGGCATGCGGCCGAACCCCCAGCGGCACAGCCTAGCCATGCCCTCGCCATGGCCCAGCGATGACCCCTCCTCCAGCACCTGCCAGGGCAGGAAGGAGAGCCGTCGCGCCGCCACTTCCCGGCTATCCAGCAATTTCAGGGTGCCACTGGCGGCGTTGCGGGGATTGGCGAAGCGGGGTTCTCCACGCTGGTCCCGCTGGTGGTTCAATTCCTCCCAGCGCCTGCGGGACAGGAACGCCTCGCCCCGCACCAGCAGTCGGGCCGGGGCATCCCTGGGCAGCCGCAGGGGGATGTCGGCGATGGTGCGGGCGTTCTCGGTGACCACTTCGCCTGTGGTGCCATCCCCCCGGGTGAGGGCCTCCACGAGCACCCCATCCTCGTAGCGAAGGGACAGGGACAGGCCGTCCACCTTCAGTTCAGCGGCGTAGCGCGGTTCCGCATCCGGGGCCAGCCGGCGCCATTTCGTTTCCCAGTCCCGCAGTTCCGCCTCGGAATAGGCGTTGTCCAGACTGAGCATGGGCACGCCATGACGGCGCTTCTCGAAGCTCTCCACGGGTGGGGCCCCCACGCGCAGGGTGGGGCTGTTGGGATCCGCCAGCTCGGGATGCGCCGCCTCCAGGGCCCGCAGTTCCCGCTCCATGGCATCGTATTCCGCGTCGGAAAGGGTGGGCTGATCCAGTACATAGTAGCGATGACGGTGCAGGCGCACCTGGTCGGCCAGATCCTTCATGCGCTGTTTCATCACTTCACCTTCGACCGATGCAGGATGCCCATGACCAGCCCCAGGGCGAGGAAGAAACTGAGGGTACTGCTGCCCCCTGCGCTGAAGAAGGGCAGCACCATCCCCTTGTTGGGAAGGGCCCCCGCCACCATGCCCACATTGACCAGGAGATGCAGGGCGAAAATGCTGGCAGCCCCCGCGCAGAAGTAGGCCTCCACATGGGAATGCGCTTCCCGGGCGGCCTCCAGAAGGCGGCTCAGGAACAGGCCGAACAGGCCCAGCACCATCAGCACCCCGATGAAGCCCCGCTCCTCGGCCCACACGCTGAAGGCGAAATCTGTGGTCTTGACCGGGAGGAAATTGAGCTGGGTCTGGGAGCCGCTGGTGAAGCCCTTGCCGAACAGCCCGCCGCTGCCGATGGCGATCCGGCTCTGGTTCACCTGGTATCCCTTGCCCTGGAGGTCCGCAGAGGGATCCAGGAAGATCAGGACCCGCTGCTTCTGGTAGGGCTTGAGCGCCACCTTCCAGGCACCGATCCCGCCCAGGCTCGTCAGCAGGAGCAGGGCCGCCA
>JBBIHT010000058.1:0-9068 GCA_037446845.1 Geothrix sp.
CCTGCTCGCCCACCTCGGTATGCCCTTCCGCAAGTAGCCTAGGAGATCATACCGATGGCCAAGATTTCCAAGATCGTCAAGGATTCGCGCAAGCCGAAGTTCTCGACCCAGCACCGCAACCGTTGCAAGTGCTGTGGCAGGCCCCGCGGCTTCATGCGCAAGTTTGAACTCTGTCGTCTGTGCTTCCGCAAGCTGGCCCTCCAGGGCGAGCTGCCGGGCGTCCAGAAGTCCAGCTGGTAAGGAGAGGGACCATGAATACCGATCCCATCGCAGACTACCTCACCCGCATTCGCAACGGCATCATGGCCGGACACGATGCCGTGGTGGTGCCCACCTCCAAGATCAAGGCCCAGCTCTGCAACATCCTGAAGCAGG
Organism: Geothrix sp.; assembly: GCA_037446845.1. GTDB lineage: Bacteria > Acidobacteriota > Holophagae > Holophagales > Holophagaceae > Geothrix. The sequence goes on from JBBIHT010000058.1 coordinate 376, forward strand.
AGGGCTATATCCACTCCTACAAGCAGGTCGAGCACGAGGGACGGGGCTACCTGATCCTCAACCTCAAGTATGTGAAGGACAAGGAGAATGTGATTCATGGCCTGCGCCGCGTGTCCCGGCCGGGCCTTCGCATCTACTCCTCCGCCCGCGACATCACCGAGGTCCACGGCGGTCTGGGCATCTCCATCCTGTCCACCCCGAAGGGACTCCTGACGGGCAAGGACGCCAAGAAGCAGAATATCGGCGGGGAAGTCCTCGCCCATATCTGGTAACCCCTCCTGAAATGGGCGGACGCACCGCCCTCATTTAAGGAACCACCCATGTCTCGAATCGGAAAGAAGCCCGTGACGCTGCCCAAGGGCGTGAAAGTCACCGTTACCGGGTCTGAGGCTGTTGTCGAAGGTGCCAAGGGCAAGCTCACCTGCCCGATCATGCCTGGCATCACACTCGACATTCAGGCCGACTCCGTGAACCTCCTCCGCGCCAATGAGGAGGCCCAGACCCGGGCCTTCCACGGCCTGACCCGGGCCCTGCTCAGCAATGCCGTCACCGGCGTGACCGATGGCTGGAAGAAGGAACTCGACATCGTCGGCGTCGGCTACAAGGCCGCCATGGAGGGTGCCAAGCTCCACCTGGAGCTGGGCTACAGCCACCCCATCAACTACGAAGCCCCGGCGGGCATCCAGATGGCCGTCGAAAAGGCCACCCACATCATTGTGACTGGCACTGACCGCCAGCTCGTGGGCCAGGTCGCTGCGGACATCCGCAAGTTCCGGAAACCCGAGCCCTACAAGGGCAAGGGTGTCATGTACACCGGCGAAGTCATCCGCCGCAAGGCCGGCAAGACCGGGAAGTAAGGGGAACCCATGGCGAACGATATCTCTATTCGACGCAACAAGACCAAGGCACGCATCCGCAGCCGCATGAGCGGCACTGCCGAGCGGCCCAGGCTCACCATTTACAAGAGCCTGAAGCGCATCTATGTCCAGGCCGTGGACGATGCCAGGGGCGTCACCCTGGCTTCGGCGAGCAGCCTGGAGAAGGACCTCCGCGCTTCGCTCAAGAATGGCGCGAACATCGAGGCCGCCAAGGCTGTCGGTACCAGCATTGCCGCCCGCCTGAAGGAGAAGGGCATCACTTCGGTGGTGTTCGACCGGAATGGCTATCTCTATCACGGCCGCGTCAAGGCGCTGGCTGACAGCGCCCGCGAAGCCGGGCTCCAGTTCTAGGGGAAGACCATGGCGACTGCAGAGGTCAAGAACAACAGGGACTCCCGCGACTCAGAAGGCGGGGAATTCAAGGATCAGGTCATCTATGTCGGCCGGGTTACCAAGGTGGTGAAGGGGGGCAAGAACTTCTCCTTTTCCGCGCTGGTGGTGGTGGGCGACGGGAATGGCAAGGTGGGCTTCGGGCTGGGCAAGGCGCTCGAGGTTCCCTCCGCCATCAAGAAGGGCATCGAGAGCGCCAAACGGAACATGATCAAGGTTCCAGTCACGCCCAACGGCAGCCTGCCGCATCCCACCACGGGCGTTTTCGGTTCCGGCAGTGTGCTCATGAAGCCGGCTCCCGAGGGCACTGGCATCATTGCGGGCGCCGCCGTGCGCGCCGTCATGGAGGCCGCTGGTGTCCACAACGTGATGACCAAGAGCCTGGGTTCCTCCAACCCCCACAATGTGGTCCGAGCCACCTTCGAAGGCCTGAAGGAACTCATGGATCCCTACACGGTCCTGACCAATCGGGGCCTGGACCAGGCGGAGGCTTAACATGTCAACATTCATCGGCAAGCAGGTGGTGCTGACCCTCAAGCGGTCCATCATTTGCACCACCCCCAAGCACCGGGCCTTCATGCAGACCCTCTGCCTCAAGCGTCCCGGCGATACCCGCGAGTGCGAATACACCCCCAATATCCACGGGATGGTCAAGCTGGTTCCTCATCTCATTTCCGTCCGGGTGAAGGGGTAGATCATGAAACTCAACGAACTCAAGCCCGCACCGGGCGCCACCAAGTCCCGCAAACGCCTTGGCCGCGGACCCGGCTCCGGCCTTGGCAAGACCGCCGGTCGCGGCGAGAACGGCCAGAAGTGCCGCAGCGGCTATCGCAGCAAGCGCGGTTTCGAGGGTGGGCAGATGTCCCTTGTCCGCCGTCTCCCCAAGCGCGGCTTCACGAACATCTTCGCCGCCGAAACCAAGGAAATCTCCCTGGATCTGATCTCCATCCACTTCAAGGACGGGGAAACCGTCACCCTCGATGCCCTTCGCGGCAAGAAGCTGGTGAACTCCCGCGTGGAGAAGATCGTGGTCCTGGCCAGCGGCGAGCTCACCACCAAGGTTACCGTGGTGGCTGATCGCATCACCAGGGGCGCCCGGGAGGCCATACTGGCCAAGGGTGGCTCCATCCAGGAGCCTGTCGCCAAGTCGGCCGAGTAGCGCTCCATGGACCGGATCAAGAATCTCTTCGATAACAAGGAACTGCGCAAGCGGTTCCTGTTCACCCTGCTCCTCCTGGCCATCTACCGGCTCGGGGTGCATGTCAGTGTTCCAGGGGTGAACGCCGAGAACCTGGCGGCTGCCCTGCGCCGAGGTGGCGGCGGGCTGTTCGATGTCATTGATCTGTTCTCCGGTGGGGCCTTCAAGAAGTTCTCTGTCTTTGCCCTGGGCATCGCCCCCTACATCACAGCCAGCATCGTGCTGCAGCTCATGGGTGCGGTGGTTCCCTACCTGGAGAACCTCCAGAAGAAGGAAGGAGAGGCTGGGCGCGAGAAGATCACCCAGTGGACCCGCTACCTGACTGTGTTCCTGGCCTTCGTCCAGGGCATGGGCATTGCGTCCCTCGCCCAGAGCCAGAATGCACCGGGTTTAGAAGTGGTCACCTCCAGCATCTCCCCCACCGCCTTCCGTTTCCTGGCGGCCTTCACCCTTTCGGTGGGCACGCTCTTCGTGATGTGGATCGGCGAGCAGATCACGGCCCGGGGGCTTGGCAACGGGATTTCCCTGCTCATCTTCGCGGGCATCGTGGCGGGCTTGCCCCAGGCGCTCACCACCCTGACCGTGATGATCTCGGGTTCCCTGCGGAACGCCCCCAATGTGGCTCCTCCCGGCATCTTCATCTTGCTGTTGGCCGCCATGACCGCCGTGCTGCTTACGGTCGTGCTCGTCGAGAACGCCTACCGCCGGATCCCCATCCATTACGCCCGGCGTGCTGATTCCGCCGGAATGTCCAGCCAGCGGAGCAGCTACATGCCCCTGAAGGTCAATACCGCTGGCGTGATGCCCGTGATTTTCGCCAGTTCGGTGATCTTCTTCCCGGCCACCATCGCGCAGTTCACGCGCTGGGAATGGCTGGCCAAGACTGCCGCCTACCTAAGCCCCCAGACGCACTTCTGGATCTATACGCCCGTCTTCGTGGCCGTCACCATCTTCTTCTCGTTCTTCTACACCAGCATCGTTTTCAATCCTGATGAGACGGCCGACAACATGAAGCGAAGTGGCGGTTACATTCCGGGCATTCGTCCGGGCAGGGAGACTAGCATCTTCATGGACAGCATCCTGTCCAAGCTGACCTTCGTTGGCGCCATCTACCTGGCCATTGTTTCCATCGTGCCGCTTCTCATCACCAACAACATTCAGGGCCTCAACTTCTACTTCGGGGGCACCAGCCTGCTGATCGTGGTGGGCGTGGCCATGGACACGGCCTCCCAGGTGGAGAGCCACATGGTGATGCGCCGGTACGACGGGTTCCTTGAAAAGGGACGCATCCGGGGGCGTTCGACCCGCGGAGGTGTCGCATGAGCCTGACTGCAAACATCCTGCTGGGAGCTCCCGGCTCCGGCAAGGGCACCCAGGCCAAGCGCCTGGTGGAATCTTTCCCTTTGACTCACCTGTCCACGGGTGACATTCTGAGAGATGCCGTCTCCAAGGGGACGGAAATCGGCCTGAGGGCGAAAGCCATCATGGCCGAAGGCAAGCTGGTGGACGACAACACTGTCAATGGCCTGGTCTTTGCGCGGCTGCTGGACGAAAGCTCTGATGTGTTGTTCGACGGTTATCCGCGAACCCTGCAACAAGCGCAAGCCCTGGAAGACTTCCTCTCCTCCAGGAGCATGACATTGGGTCGCGTGGTACTCGTGGATGTCCCCCAGGAAGTGCTTGAGGCAAGAGTCGTGGGTCGTCGCGTGTGCAGCAACAACGCATGCGGTGCCATCTACCACCTTGAATCAAAACCTTCCAGACAGGCAGGTGTCTGCGATTCGTGCGGAAGTCCCCTGAAGCACCGGGCCGATGACACCTCGGAAGCCTTCCAGAGTCGGATGGCCGAGTTCCACTCGACTTTCCAGCCTTTGCTGGGTTTCTACAAGACGCGACCGAACTTCCTGAGCGTGGATGGACATCGCGCTCCGGATGAAGTGTTCGAATCGCTGCGACATGTCTTTGGAGAACGCGCTTGAGCAAAGAAGAAGCCATTGAGCTGGAAGCCACAGTGGTCGAGGCCTTGCCGAACGCGGTATTCCGGGTCGAACTTGAGAACAAACATCAGGTGCTGGCCCACATCAGCGGGAAAATGCGCAAAAACTTCATCCGCATTCTCCCTGGCGATCGGGTGCTCGTGGAGGTAACCCCCTACGACCTCTCCCGGGGCCGCATCATCTACCGATTCAAGTGAACGAGAGGACACCATGAAAGTACGGCCCTCCATCAAGAAGCTGTGCGAACACTGCAAAGTGGTCCGACGAGAAGGCATCAATCGGATCATCTGCAAGAAGAACCCCAAGCACAAGCAGCGCCAGGGTTAAGGAGAAACGATGGCACGCATCTCAGGCATTGATCTGCCCATCGGCAAGCGCATCGAGATTGCGCTGACCTACATCTTCGGAGTCGGCCGAGCCAAGGCCCACAGCATCCTGACCCGGGCGAAAGTGGATTTCGGCACCAAGGTCCGGGATCTGACCGAAGACGAAGTGGGGCGCATTCGTCGCGTGATCACCTCCGAGGAGACGGTGGAGGGTGACCTCCGGAAGAACATCTCCATGGACATCAAGCGGCTCATGGATATCGGTTGCTACCGCGGCCTGCGTCATCGAAAGGGGCTTCCCGTCCGTGGCCAGCGCACGCACACCAACGCTCGCACCCGCAAGGGCAAGCGACGCGCCATTGCCGGCAAGAAGAAGTAAGGCGAGGAGCATATGGCCAAGACCCAGACCCGGACCGCCGGTAAGAAGGTGGTCAAGAAGAAGGAAAAGAAGAATGTCCCCCATGGCGTTGCCCATGTGCAGGCGTCCTTCAACAACACCATTATTTCGATCTCCGACCCCACGGGGAACATGCTTTGCTGGTCATCCAGCGGCAATCAGAGTTTCCGCGGCGCCCGCAAGGGCACCCCATTCGCAGCCCAGGTGGCCGCCGGCGTTTGCGCCGAGGCCGCCAAGGAGCAGGGTGTCCGCTCGGTGGATGTTCGCGTCAAGGGCCCCGGTGCCGGACGGGAGAGCGCCATTCGCGCGCTCAATGCCGCCGGTATCCAGGTGACTAGCATCCGCGATGTCACGCCCATTCCCCACAACGGCTGCCGGCCGCCCAAGCGGCGCCGGGTTTAAGAGAGGAGGAGAGACATGGCACGATACAAAGACGCCGTTTGCCGCCTCTGCCGCCGCGAGGGCATGAAGCTCTACCTCAAGGGCGAGCGCTGCTTCAAGGAAAAGTGCTCCTTCGAGACCCGCAAGGGCAAGCTTCCCGGCCAGCATGGCGCAGGGAAGGTGAAGAAGCCCACGGGCTACGCGCTTCAGCTTCGCGAGAAGCAGAAGGTCAAGCGCATCTACGGAGTGCTCGAGAAGCAGTTCCGTCACTACTTCGAAAAGGCCGATGCCAAGAAGGGCGTCACCGGCCACAACCTGCTGAGTTTCCTGGAAAGCCGCCTGGACAATGTGGTCTATCGGCTCGGTTTTGCCGCCAGCCGCGCCGCCGCCCGGCAGATGGTCATGCACGGGCATGTCCTCATCAATGGCAAGCGGGTGGATATCCCCTCCTACCAGGTGAAGACTGGCCACTCCGTAGCGTTGGGCCAGAAGGCCCACGAAAACGAGGCCATCAAGGCCTCCGTGGAAACCTCTGCCGGTCGTGGCATCCCCAAATGGTTGTCCCTCGATGCCGGCGCCTTCAAGGGCCAGGTGCTAGCCGCGCCGACTCGTGAGGACATCACCCTCGACATCAACGAGCAGTTGATCGTTGAACTGTATTCCAAGTAAGGGGGCAGGATGCTGAACCTCGGCGATTTCCAGCGGCCGCGCTTCGCGGAGGTGACCCCCGGGTCCCTCACCGATACCTACGGCGAATTTGTGGCCTATCCCTTCGAACGGGGCTTCGCCACCACTGTCGGCCACAGCGTCCGCCGTGTCCTGCTCAGCAGCATCCAGGGCGCCGCGGTCACCAATATCCGTATCAAAGGTGTGATGCACGAGTTCACCACCATTCCTGGCGTCTGGGAGGACATCACCCACATCCTCCTTAACCTCAAGGAAGTTCCTTTCAAGATCCACAGCCCCGAACCCCAGACGGTCACCATTTCCGCCAAGGGTGAGGGCACCGTGACCTCGGCGGCCATTCGCTGCAACCAGAATGTGGAAGTGATGGATCCCAACATCCACATCGCCACCCTGGGCGAGGAAGGGGAACTGGAGGTCGAGATGATTGTGAGCCTCGGTCGTGGCTTTGTCACTGCCGACCGCAACCATGATGAAGGCCTGGGCCTGGGGTTCATTCCCATGGACTCAAACCACAGCCCCATCCTTCGCGTGAACTACATTGTGGAACCCGCGCGGGTGGGCCAGAGCACTGACTACGAGAAGCTCACCCTCCAGGTCTGGACCAACGGCACCGTGCACCCCAAGGAAGCCGTGTCGGATGCTGCTCTCGTCCTCCGGGATCATTTCCTGGTGTTTGCCCGTCAGGACGAGGACTTCACCGAGATGGAACTGGGCGGTGCCACCCTCGGCGCCGAAGCCGCCAATGCCTGGCTGGGCAAGTCGGTGGAGGAGCTGGAGCTTTCCGTCCGCGCCAACAATTGCCTCCGAAACGCCAACATCACCACCATCGGCGAGCTGGTTCAGCGCACCGAGGCAGAGCTGATGAAAACCAAGAACTTCGGCAAAAAGTCGCTCCAGGAGATCAAGGACGAGCTCGCTCGTATCGGACTCTCCCTCGGCATGCGGCTTGAGCAGGAAGTGTAAGGAGACCCCATGCGTCACAATGTTTCCGGTAAGCGCCTGGGCCGTACCACCAACCAGCGCAAGGCCCTCATGAAGAATCTCGCGACCGCCCTCATCGAGAGCGAGCGCATCGAGACGACCCTGGTCAAGGCCAAGGAACTCCGCACCTTCGTGGAGCCTTTCATCACCCTCGCCAAGACGGACTCGGTGGCCAATCGCCGCCTTGCCATGGCCCGTCTCGGCAGCAAGGATGCGGTGCAGAAGCTGTTCGGTACTGAATTCCGAACCCGCTTCCAGAGCCGTCCTGGTGGCTACACCCGCATTCTCAAGATGTCTCATCGTCTCGGCGATGCGGCGGACATGGCCCTCATCGAGTTCGTGGATTACACCATCCCCGAGCCCAAGGCCGACGACGCCGAGTAGGCATCCCGATCTCCAGACCAGAAAGGCCCCGATCCCCGGGGCCTTTTCTGGTCTAGGGTGTTCGCCACTTCACCCGACCGTCCAGGGCACATCTGGATCTCCTTCGGTATCCCCAGAGCTATACTCGTGCTTCCGCAGGCGACGAGCCCGGACGATGGTGACGGTGCAGGGGGCCTGGGAGGCCACCTGGCTGGAGACGCTGCCAAGCAGGGTGCGCCGCCATGAACTGGCCCGGGCCCCCATCACCACATGATCCACATGGTTGGCGCCCACGAACTGCAGGATGGCACCCGCAGGATCCGGCGAGGCCAGGACATGAAAGCTGATGCGGCCTTCTTCCAGATGGAGGCCTTCGGCCCAGTTCCGAAGCTCCACCAGGCGCTGGTGATGGATGTTCCTGCCCTGGCCATCCAGGGTGTCATCCAGGGTGATGCGACCCTGCTTGAGCACATTCAGGCAGGCGACGCGAGCCCCGGGAAGGGCAGGGATCATCCGGGCCAGGAGCGTTCTCAGGGCCTCGGCTATCGGTGCGGCGGCACTGGACAAGTCCACCGCCACCGCGAGGATGGGTGCGTCCCCCTCGTGTCCGGAAGGCGGCTTGGCGGCAGGAAGGGTCAGGTGGAGCCCGCTGAAGCGGCGCCGCATGACGGTGGTGAAGGCGTCCCGCTCCAGGCGCTCCGAACGGGCCGTGAGCTTGACTTGGGCCGGGTGGGTGAGGGCCATCGCAAGGTGGCCAGCGGTGGGATAGCGCCAGGCCGGGTGCACCTCCAGGCAGCGGAGGAGGATCTCCTGGAGCCAGGGCGGGCAATCCGGTTGGAGCTTGCGGGGGGGGGCAGGGTCGCGCCAGATCCGGCGCTTCAGGCCCGCCAGGCGCTGGGGGTCCCCGAAGGGGCGGATGCCGGTGAGAAAGAAGTAGAGCAGCACCCCAAGGGCGAACTGGTCACTGCGGGGATCGCGCCGCAGGCCCATCACCTGCTCGGGAGCCATGTAGGGGGCGGTGCCGTAGGGGAGGCGAAACTCCTCGCCCATGAGATCGGGGAGCTGCAGGTGGTGGGAGAGCCCGAAATCCACCAG
>JBBIHT010000059.1:0-9063 GCA_037446845.1 Geothrix sp.
CCGGTCGGCTACCCCTCGAACCTCACGACCGACGTCAACGTCGCGCTCACCCCGGTCACGCCCGCCTACCTCGACGTCACGGTGACGAACACGAGCGGCGAGGATGTCGCCATCCAGTACCGCCACGGCGAAACCCGGGATTCGGGGATGGCGGCTGCCGTTGGTGACCTTGACCTGGGCCCGGGTGCCGAACTCGGCCCCCTTCATGAGGTTGAAAAAGCCTGGTTGGACGATGCGCTTGTTGAAAAAGATCTGTTCCACCTTCAGCCCATCCAGTTCCAGGCTGAGCGGAAGGATGCGGTCCCACTCGAAGGGAAAGGATCCGCTGGTGAAGGAGAGGGCAGCCGGCGCGGCCACCCCTGGGGCTGGCGGTGGCGGGATGGGGGGAACGGGGGCCTGGGGCTGGCTCAGCAGGACGGTGAGAAACAGCGGCAGCATCCAGAGTCACCCCTTCCCGAACAGGCCGCCGAAGAGGCCTTTCTTGTGGGCACCGGATTCACCGAAGCCTGGTTCCAGGCTGGGGGCGCCGCCGCTGTGCTCCCGGCGCAGGCGCTCGAACACCGGGCGTAGGCCGGGCACCTTGTGGGCCTCCAGCCAGTTCTCGCTGTGCTGGCGGGCCACCATGTGGTTCTCCAGGATCCGGCCTTCTTCCACCCAGGCAATGAGCTGGGGCATGGTCAGGCCGCCATATATCTCCTCGCCGATCCTGAGGCGCAATAACTCGGCGCCAGCCTCCGTGCTTGGCGCGGAAAGAAACTCGGCCTGGGGCTTGGCCGCAGCGGGCTCGACGCCCGGCGCCAGCACTTCGGTGCGCTCCTCGTGGGGCAGGGCAGGGCTGGCCGCCATGGCCGTGGCCCCCGGTCGGGCCGGCACCGGGGGGACCGCAGCCAGGACAGCCTGCATCTCCGACTGGCTGAGCCTCACCGTGGCGGTGGAGGGGGTTTCGGGGTCCTGGGCGAAACCACCCATCGTGGGGTGATCCGAATCATCCCGAGAAGCGGGCGTGGGCTCGGTGCCCCCCAGGGTGGAATCCAGGGCCGACAGGGTGGCCTCCAGGTCCGTGGGATTGGCCTGGGTCGGCTCGATGTGCAGGCTGGGGGAGGCCGCAGGGACATCACCGAACAGCTTGTCAATGGCATCCCGGGCGGAGGTGTAGCCGGAAAGGGTGGTTTCCGTGATCTCCGGTGGCAGGGCCAGGGGCGCCACCGGCGGGGCCTGGGGTTCGGGCTTGATCTCCGGCAGGTTCAGCGGGGCATCAACCAGGGTTTTTTCAAGCAGCTCCCCTTCGGACAGGTCCAGGTCTCCCAGGGTCAGGGAAGGGGGTGTCACCGGGGCGTTCTGGGCCGCCGCCAGATCCTCGATGCGAAGGCCGGAGGTGGCCGAGGGGTCGGGCAGGGCCAGGAGTTTCTGCACCAGGTCGCCCACTGGGAAGATGCTCCCGCAGGTGAAGCACTGGGCGCGCCGGTAGCGGGGCCTCAGCCGCTCGGGCCGGAGGCGGTATCGGGTGGAGCAGCTCGGGCAATGGATCGCTTCGGCCACCTGGAACTCCTGGGATTTCCAGAAGGATACCATCCCGTCCTGAGCCTGTCGCCGGGAGCGGTGCCGGGTATCCTCAGAGGGTTGGAGGTCTGGTGAAGGGCGTGTTCATCACCATCGAGGGCGTGGAGGGCTCGGGGAAGTCCACGCAGCTCCTGCGCCTGTCCGAGCGCCTGCGCCACCTGGGCCTGCCACTGGTGGTTTCCAAGGAGCCCGGCGGCACCGCCCTGGGCCGGGAACTGCGCCGCCTGCTGCTGGAACGGCACCGCAGCGGCGAGACCTGGTGCCCCGATGCCGAGCTGCTGCTGTTCTACGCCGATCGCGCCCAGCACCTGGAAACTGTGATCCGCCCAGCCCTGGCCGAGGGCAAGGTGGTGCTGGTGGATCGCTTCGAGGATTCCACCCGGGCCTACCAGGGCGCCAGCGGCGTGTCGGAAGGGGCCCTGGATCACCTCAGCGACCTGGTGCTGCGGGGGCTCAAACCCCAGCTCACCCTCCTGCTGGACATGGATCCCGAAAGTTCCCTGCAGCGGGTGGAAGTGCGCAACCTCGCCCTGGGGGGGGATTTTTCCGAGCTGCGTTTCGACCAGGCCGAGCTGGACTTTCATCGCCGCGTGCGAGGCCGCTTCCTGGCCCTGGCCCAGGCGCAGCCCAACCGGGTGGCCCTCGTCCCCGCGCGGGACGCCGTGGCGCAGGTGGAGGCGGCCATCTGGGCCCGGGTGGCACCCCTCCTGCGCAGTGCTGGCCACGAGGTGGCCTGATGTACTCGCCCCACATCGCCGGCCACCAGGCCATCCGGAAGCGTCTGCTGGAGCGGGTCCAGGCCGGGCGCATCCGGGGCTCCCTGTTGTTCACGGGCCCCGAGGGCATCGGCAAGCGCCGGGTGGCCATGGAACTCGCCCAGCGGGAATTGTGTTTTCGCCGCAGCGCCTGTGGAGAATGCGAGGGCTGCCGTCTGTTCTCCGGCGAAGAGCTTCCCTTCGAATGGCCCAACCTGTTGCGCCTCACCCCGGAGGGGAAGGCGGGGGTCATTCGCATTGACCAGATCCGGGAAGGCCTGGACTCCACGAACCAGCCCCGCTTCAGCCGCGGGGTCATCGAGTGGGCATCCCTGGCCCCGGCCCCCGGTTGTCATCGCTGGATCCTGGTGGAAGAGGCCCATCGGCTCAACGAGGCCAGCGGCAGCCTTCTGCTGAAGACCCTGGAGGAGCCGCCCCAGGGCACCCACTTTATCCTGGTGACCCACCGCCCGGAGGCCCTGCTCCAGACCATCCGCAGCCGCTGCGAACGGATCCCCTTCCTGCCCCTGGCCCGGGAGGAGGCCTGGGCCGTGGCTCAGCGCGCTGGCTGGACCGACGCGGATCGGGACCGGTGGCTGGCCCTGGGGGAGGGCAGCCTGCGCTTCCTGGAGGAAGCCGCCTTCCGCCGGGCCGAAGCCCAGGTCGAGGCCTGGCTCAACCTCATGGCTGGCAGCGCTTTCAGCGCGGTATCCGCGCCACTCCTGCCTGAGAAGGAGGCTTCGCTCGCCCAGGGTGAGCAGTTGCGCCAGCCCCTGGAACTGCTGCTGCGCCTGCTGGCCGATGTGGGACGCCTGCAGGCCGGGGCCCAGCCCGCTCTTGCGCCCTGGCGGGAGGCCCTGGCGCGCATGTTGGGCGCATCCCCGGATGTGAAGGCCGCCCAGGAGGCCATCCTGGAGGCCCTGCGGCACCTGCCGCGGAACCTCAGTCCCGAGCCCCTCCTGCGGGAAGTGGCCCTATCGCTCTCGTGACCGCCATCACCCGCGGCCGGGCTATCATGGGTTCAGGAGCAAATACTCCTCAATAGGAGGGCACCATGACCGAACCCCTGTACGGACACGATCTGCTGGGCCTGCTCCTGGATCAGGGCGGGGACTGTCCCCTGGAGGTGCTCCGGGCCGCTTCCGTCACCGCCCACGGGCCTGATGCCACCTACCATAATTGCCATGGCGGCGTCTTCGATTTCGACGGTGTCATCGCCTTCCTGGCCAGCAAGGGCAAGGTGCAGCTGGCTGGGGATCGGGTGCTCCTGGGCATGGCTCCCAGCTGCCAGCACTGACGGGGGGCCTCCCGCCGGGGCGGAAGGCGTCAGAACCCGTTGCGGAATTTCCTTGCATTGATCGGTATGCCGTTACGGCTCCTTGCGCCGGACCGCTCGGAGAATGATAAAGTTATTTTGTGACAATGGCTTAGTCTGCAAGGCGGAGTCGGGGAGTTCCATGCGGCTACTGCGCATCAACCATCTGGGCATCGCCACACCGGGGCTCGAGGAGGCGGTGGCCCGCATGGCCCGGCTGTTCGAGCTGGCGCCGGATCACCTGGAAGCCGTGCCCGAGCAGAAGGTGACCACCGCGTTCTTCCCCGTGGGGTCGAGCACCTTGGAGTTCCTGGAGAGCACCGAGCCCGAAGGCCCCATCGGCAAGTTCCTGGCCAAGCGCGGCCCCGGCCTCCACCACATCTGCTTCGAGGTGGATGACCTTGATGGGATGGTCGCCCACCTGGTGGCCAAGGGCGTGCGCATGATTGATGCAGTGCCCCGCCCGGGCGCCCACGGCTGTCGCGTGGCCTTCATCCACCCCGCGGAAACGGGCGGCGTCCTGATGGAGCTGAGCCAGGGCCAGTGAGGGGACAGGTTGCCCTTTGCGCCAGGGGCTTTCCTGGGTAGGCTGAGCCCTCTCCAGGAGCACGAACATGCGCAGGGTATTGACGGGTCTGTTCGGCCTGATGGCGGCGGTTGCCTGGGCCCAGGACCATCCAGTGGTGCTCAAAGCCTCGCGCATGCTGGATGTGCGCACGGGGAAGCTCCACTCCCCGGCGCTGCTCTGGGTGAAGGATGGCCGTATCCAGGAGGGCGGTGTCCCTGCGGGCGCCGAGGTGGTGGACCTGGGGGACCGCACCCTGTTGCCAGGGCTCCTGGATTGCCATGTGCATCTCACCATCCAGGCGGGCCTGTCCGAGATTGCCCGGCTCAAGCATTCCAGGGCGAGCCAGGTCATTGATGGGGTTGTGAATGCCCGGAAAGTCCTGCTGGCGGGCTTCACCACCGTCAGGGATTGCGGCAGTGGCACGGAGTTCGGTGATGTGGCCCTGCGGGAGGCCATCGCCGGCGGCGAGATCGAGGGCCCCCGCCTGTTCGCATCCGGCGGGGCTCTTTCCATCACGGGCGGCCATGGCGACAGCAATGGGTTCCCCTGCGATATCCATTTCGAGCAGGCCAACCTGGTGGATTCCCCGGACCAGGCGCTGGGGCGGGTGCGGGAGTGGCGGAAGCGCGGGGTGGACCAGATCAAGATCATGGCCACCGGCGGCGTGCTGTCCAACCACGACGATCCCGGCGCGCCGAGCTTTTCCGGTGAAGAATTCCGCGCCATCGTCCAGGAAGCCCGGCGCCGCGGCATGGATGTCTGTGCCCATGCCCATGGCGACCAGGGCATTCTCGAGGCGACCCTTGCGGGTGTCCGCAGCATCGAACACGGTTCCCTCCTGAGCCCTGCCACCGCCGCCGAGATGAAGCAGCGCGGAACCTTCCTGGTGCCCACCCTCTTTGCCCTGGAGTCCATCCTCCTGCCGGGGAATCCGCTGCGCATTTCCGAGGGCAGCCTGGCCAAGGCGCGGGCCATCCTGCCCCTGCGCCGTGCGGGCTTCAAGGCCGCCATGGACGCCGGAATTTCGGTGGCCTACGGTACCGATATCGGCGTGTTCCCGCATGAACAGGTGGCCGCCGATTTCCGCTATCTGGTGAGCTACGGCATGACGCCCCTGCAGGCCATCCAGAGCGCCACCCTCACCGCCGCGCGACTCCTGCGCCTGGAGGACCGGGCCGGCACCCTGCAGCCGGGCCGGTGGGCCGATATCATCGCCGTGGAAGGCAATCCGCTGGAGGATGTGACCACCCTGGAGCGGGTTCGTTTCGTCATGAAGGAGGGGCGCGTGGTGAGAAAGCCCTGAAGTGGGAGGGCGCTATGCTGAAGGCGTAGCGGATCGGAGGCAGCCATGAGGCGCGAGGCGTCTGTGTTCAGGGCGATGCTGGTGCTGGGTCTGGCCCCGCTCGCCCTTTCCGCTGTTGCAGGTGACCAATCCCAGTGGAACCTGGGCGATTTCTCCTGGGTGAAGCGGGTGCCTGCCGAGGCCGGGGCCGCGCCCAACGCCCATCCCCTTCAACTGAGCGCCGATTCCATCCAGGCCCTGCTGCTGCCCCTGCGGACGAGGGTGGACGGCCAGGAGGAGTCCCTCTTCACCCGGGGCGAGCTGAAGGGCCTGGCGAGTGCGCTCAGCGAGGCCCTGGCCCTGGCCCAGCCGAGCGAGGACCTGGTGCTGGTGAGCAGCGTCCGCCGCGGGCGCACCTTCTCCAGGGCAGAGGGCCTGACGGCGCGCCTCTTCGTTGTGGGTGGTCACCTGCAAATCATTGTCCACGATGCCCGCCTGGCCTTCATGGATCGCTGGCTGGAGGAGACGATCCTGCCCACCTTCGTGTACGGGTCCCGGCAGGGCGCCTCCGGGGTGGTGCTCCAGGCTCCCGGGGCCACTCGCAGGCGCCCCGACTGGCTGGCCCTGCCGGTGCCTCAGCCGATGCCTCAGCCGATGCAGCCAGTCGCCGGGCCCGAGCCGCGTCCGCTCGCTCCCCCGGGGCCACTCGTCGCCTCGGTTCCGGCCCATCCGGCTGACCTGGAGGACGAAGCCAAGGCCCGGCGCCTTCGCACCCTCAAGCGTCTCCGCGAAGAGAACCTGCTCAGCGAAACCGAGTACCAGGCGAAGCGGGAAGCTATTCTGAAAACCCTTTGACGCGCAAGGGCTCGCCTGGGGCCCCTCAGCCCACCCACCCCAGGTACCCGAGCCACAGCACCCGGCCGAAGAACACCACGACGGGCGTCGCCAGGGCCAGGAAACAGCCGAAGGGCAGCATGGTCTGGCCCGAAATGGCCCGGTCAGAGCCGCGGCGCAGGAGCATGAGGGGCAGGCCCACAGCGGCGCCCAGGCCCGCCCCCAGGAAAAGGATCCCCAGCATGGGAGCCCAGCCCCAGAAGGCGCCCAGCCAGGCCAGCATCTTGAAATCGCCCATGCCCAGGCCATCGGTCTTGCGGGCCCATTTGTAGATCTGGTTCAGGAGGGCCGGTGCGCCATAGCCCACCGCCAGCCCCAGCAGGCTGGCCTGCCAGGTCACGGCAGGCTCGAACCCGGCATAGAGGGGCGCTGGCTGGAGGCCGTTGTGATAGGCCAGGGCCTGGAAGAGCGTGTTGCCGTTCTGCCACACCTTCTGCAGGGCCTCGGGGCGAACCAGCTGGGGGAGGCTGAAGAGCACGCCCAGGGCCATGAGGGGAAACTGCAGCACATCGGGCAGCATCATCTCGGTCAGGTCCGTGAAGAACAGGACGAGGAGGGCGAAGCCGCAGAACAGGCCCTTCACCCAGATGAGGGTACCGAAGGGGAAGATCCAAGGGGAAAGGGCAAAGAGCAGGCCCGCCAGAAGTTCCACCAGGGGGTAGCGAACCGGTATGCGCCAGCCACAGGCGGCACATCTTCCCCGCAGCCACAGCCAGCCGAGCAGCGGCACATTGTGCCAGGGCTTGATGGGGGTCCTGCAGGAGGGACAGTGGCTGCCTTGGGTAACCACATTGCGGTCGGCGGGGTTTTCCTGGGGCAACCGGTGGATCAGCACATTGCCGAAGGATCCCACCATCAGGCCGAAGGGAGCCAGGAGCAGGGACAGCATCCAGGGGGGCAGGTCGAGAAAGGGCATGAACACACAATAGCTGAGTCATTCCACCTCTTCCCGGCCGAGTTCCCCCAGGGTCGGCACGCCGCTCCGAACCTGGCCCCGATGCCTGGGCCTGTCCGTCTCTTTCCGCTAGGCTCCAGAGAGTCCCCTGCCCTTGCCCTGGAGCTGTCATGATCCCTGCCCTGTCCCTCACCCTGGTCCTGACGCTGCCCGTGGCCCCGCAGGCGCCGCTGACCCAGCCGGTTCCGGTGGCCGCACCCGCACCTGCCCCTCTGCAGAAACCCCGCGTTCAGCTGCTCACCAGCTATGGTCCCGTGGTGGTGGAGCTGGAGCCGGAGCTGGCGCCGGAGACTGTGGCGAACTTCCTGCAGTATGTGCGGGACGGCTTCTACAAGGGCACGGTCTTCCACCGCGTCATTGACGGCTTCATGGTGCAGGGTGGCGGGCTGCTGGAAAACCTCACCGAGAAGCCCACCCGTGCGCCCATCGCCAACGAGGCGCCAGCCACCTTCAAGGCCGGGCTGAAGAACACCCGTGGCACCATCGCCATGGCGCGCACCGGGAAACCGCACAGTGCCACGGCCCAGTTCTACCTGAACCTCGTGGACAACGGGCGCCTGGACCACAAGGATCTGACCGAGGAGGGCTACGGGTACTGCGCCTTTGGCCGAGTGGTGTCCGGCATGGAGGCCGTGGACCGGCTCGGGAAGGTGAAAACCGAATGGCGGCGCGGCATGGGCGATGTGCCGCAGTTCACCGTGTGGCTCAAGGACGCGATCCTCCTGCCTGCCCAGTAGGCGGGAAGGTGGCGCGCCCTTTTTTCCGGCCTCTGCTGGCCTGGGGGGTCGGGGCCCTGGGCCTGGCGCTCTCGGTGACGGTCTGTTTCCTCCTGGCCCTCCTGCTGGGAGGCCGCCGGGCCTTCTGGATCATGGCCCCCAGGTACATCCGCCTCACGGCCTGGGCCTTCGGCATCCGGCGGTCCCTGCAGGGCTGGGAGGGTCTGCCCCGGGGGATCCGGGAGGGGACTCAACCCACGGTGTTCATTGGCAACCACTCGTCCCTGTTCGATCCGCCGCTGATCATTTCCAGCCTCCCCTGCCAACCGGTATTTGTGGCCAAGCGGGAGCTGGCCAGGGTGCCCTTCCTGGGCTGGGTGATCTGGCTCGCCGGGTTCATTTTCATTGATCGCCGGGACCGGGCGGCGGCGAAGGCGAGCCTCCGGGTGGCCGCCCTTCGCATTCATGCGGGTCAGAGCATTGTCGCGTTTCCCGAGGGCACCCGCAGCCTGGCTGGCCACCTGCTCCCGTTCAAGAAAGGGGCCTTCGTGCTGGCCTTCCAGGCCGGAGTTCCCGTGGTTCCCTTCGCCATTGAGGGCGGCCTGTCCATCCTGCCGAAGGGAACCTGGCGCGTGCGGGGCGGGCCCTACCGCATCAGGGTGGGGTCGCCCCTGGAAGCCAAGGCCTTCCCCGATGCCGAGGCCCTGAGGAAGGCGGCAGAGGCCGCGATGAGGGCACTGATCGGGATGGATGCCTCCTGAATTTTTTCGGGGGTGCGCGGGAGCATCGTCATACAATGCTTATGCTTCCCCACCCCAGGTGACCCATGGCAGGACACACCCTCCTCCTTTTCCCGCTGGCCCTGGCCCTGGGCGGCTGGCTGCAGGCGCAGACCAAGCTGTTGCGCTTCCCGGATATCCAGGGGGATCGGGTGGTCTTCACCCACGGCGGGGATCTCTGGACCGCGCCGGTGGGTGGGGGTACCGCCACCCGCCTGACGGCCCACCCGGGCCTGGAG
>JBBIHT010000060.1:0-9049 GCA_037446845.1 Geothrix sp.
AGGATCAGCAGGACGTCCACCAGGGACCGGTGGTTCGCGACATAGACGCCGGGCTCGCCGCGGCGCAGGCGGTCCAGGCCCCGGAACTCCACCACGCGCATCGCGCCCAGGGCGGCCAGGCCCGCGTTGCGGATCCTCCCCATCGCCTCCGCGAAGCGCTTGGCGCCGCCAGGGCGGGAATCCTCGAGGTTCACCAGGCGGTTGAAGAAGGGGCCGACCCGGGCCATCAGGGCATCGGCAGCCTCGAACAGGGACATGCCCAGGGCCTTGTAGTGGCCTGCCATTTCGGCCACCACCAGGGCTGCCGTGACGCCATCCTTGTCCCGCAGGCTGGGGGGCAGCAGCATGCCGTAGCTTTCCTCGGCACCGAAGGCGTAGGGTTCGCCCTGGGATTCGAGGTGATCCATGCACACGGCGATGTTCTTGAAACCCGTGAGGGTCCAGACCACCGGCATGCCGTGGTGGCGGGCCACTTCGGCCATGAAGTCAGAGGTCACCACGGTGCTGACCACCGCGCCCTGCCGCCGCCGCTGGGTGCATAGATAGTCCAGGGTCAGGGCCGCGAGGTCGTTGCCGGACATCAATTCCCAGGCCCCGTTCCGCATGGCCACCACGCCGATGCGATCCGCATCGGGATCATTGGCCAGGAGGAGCTCGGCCCCCATGGCTGCCGCTTCCTTGAGGGGTGCGGCGTAGGCGGCAAGCTCCTCGGGGTTGGGTCGGGGAGCTGTTGGAAACGAGCCGTCCTGGATCCCCTGGCTTGGGCTGATGGCAAGGGGAAGGCCCGCCGCCTCGAAAAGGGTGGGCACGAAGGCGATGCCGGTGCCGTGGAAGGGAGTGTAGAGGATTCGAGCAGGGGTGAAGGGCTCAGGGTGCTGAAGGAGTGCCTGGCCCAGGGCGAGGTACTCCTTCTCGATGACGATGGGGATGGGCTGGATGCGGCCCGCAGGGGCCACCGGCGGTTCTGGCACCAGGGGCTGGGCGGCCATTTCGGCCTCGATCTCCGTGTCCCAGGGGGCCACCACCTGCCCGCCCCGATCGTTGTAGGCCTTGTACCCGTTGTACTCCTTCGGATTGTGGCTGGCGGTGACGATGATGCCGCACCCCGAGCCCAGGGCCTTCATGGCAAAACATAGGAAAGGCGTGGGCAGGGGTCGGGTGCCGAGGAAGACTTCATACCCCGCCTGGGCCAGCACCGACGCGCATTCCTGGGCGAACACATCGGACTGCAGGCGCGTGTCATACCCCACCACGGCGATGGATCTGCCGGGTGCGTGCCGTTGCGCCACCGCGGCCAGGGCCAGGGTGGCCCGCCGCACATTGGGGCGGTTCATGCGGCGCAATCCTGCGGCCATGAAACCTCTCAGACCGCCGGTACCGAAGGCCAGGGGCTCGGCGAAGCGGTCGTTCAACTCGGCCAGGGCCCCGGTGTCGCCGCCTTCAGCCTGGGCGACCAGGGGCTCCAGCTCAGCGCGGAGGTCGGGTTCCAGATGGGGAAAGGAAAGGTACTGTCTGGCGGCCGTCAATGGCATGGGAACCTCGAAGATTCCATCCTACCTGCCTCCCTCAGGCGCCGCCCAGGGCGATGTCCTCCAGCAGCAGACTGAGACCAGCGGAGCTGCCGTACCAGCGCAGGTCGCCACCCACGGCGACGATGCGGGTCAGGAAGTCCCGCAGGTTCCCCGCGAAGGTGAGCTTGTCCACGGGCTCGGCCAGCACGCCATCCCGGATGCGGATGCCGCTGGCGCCCACGCTGAGATCGCCGCTGACGGGATCCACCGTGTGGAGGCCCATGATTTCAGTGATGAGGACACCGTTGCCAGCCTGGTGGAACAGTGACTCCGGGCTGACCTCCCCGGGCACGGGGAAGAGGTTGAAGAGGGTGGCGCCGGGCTGGCTGCCGAACCCCCGGCCCGCCGAGGCAGTGGGCGCCTGCTGCATTTCCTCGGCGGTCTTAAGCGTGTGGAGGTAGGTGTTCAGGACGCCCCCCTCGATGAGGACATTGCGGCGGGTGGGAAGGCCCTCCGCATCCCAGGGTTCCGTACCCAGGGCAGGGCGGCCCGGGGCCTCCGGCAGGCGGCCATCGTCCACCAGGGTGAGCAGCGGTGAGGCGATGGCCTGGCCCAGCTTGCCGGCGAAGAGGCTGCGTCCCTTCAGGACCGATTCCGCATCCAGCATCCCCGCCACGAGGCCGAGCAGGTCCACGGCCACATCCGGGTGCAGGACCACCGGGTACCTGCCCGCCGGAAGGCGCTGGGGGTGGAGCTTCCGTTCCCCCTTGAGGGCCGCCTCGGCCCCGATGGCCGCAAGGTCCAGGCCCGGCCGTCGAGCCACCTCCCAATGCCAGGCTGCCTGGCGCTCCGCGCCATCCGCCACGGCCAGATCAATGGAGGCGGAGCAGCTGGAATGGGTATCGGCCGCGCGCACGCCCTTCTGGGTAAGCAGGAGGCTGGCCCCGGAGCCATCTCCCCAGCTGGCTTCGCGTACCGCAGCCACCTTCGGTGAGGCCTTCCGGCTCTGGGTTTCCAGCTCCAGCGCCCAGGCGATGCGCTGTTCGGCGGTGATGTCCTCCACCGCTGGATCGTACCGGCTTGGGAGATCATCTGTTCCGGTGGGTTCGGCCTGCCTCAGCCAGGGATCCTCATCCCCCAGGGAGCTAAGCTCCCAGGCCTGGGCAAAGAGGTTCCTGAAATCCATCGCACCCAGGTCCGTGGTGGTGGCGAGCCCAGTCCGGAAACCCTTGTCGCCTCCCCGGATGACACGCACGCCAAGCCCGCCGCGCTTGCTGGTCGTGAGATCCTCGAGCACCCCGTTGCGCACCTTGGCCTTGCGGCTGCGGGATAAGGACACGAAGGCTTCGGCCCCTTCCGCACCCAGGCTCAGGGCATGACCGATGCCTTCCTGCAGACGGAGTTCAAGGGCTTCCGGGATGAAGGTGCGGAACGGTTCGGTCATGTTAGGCTTCCTTCTCGAGGGCGGTCTGCAGGCACGCCAGGCTGCGGGCATCGCAGGCGACGAGGGCGATCTGTTCGGGCAGGGCGTGGGTGTCCAGCCATGTTTTGCAAGCGGTCACGGCGATGGCGGCGGCACGATCGGCGGGGAACCCGTAGGCGCCCGTGCTGATGGCAGGGAAAGCCACTGTGCGCAAGCTGTGGAGCTCCGCCAGGCCGAGGCTCTCCTGGTAGCAGGAGGCCAGCAGGTGGTCTTCATCCTGGTGTCCGCCTTGCCAGACCGGGCCCACGGTGTGAATGACGAAGCGGGCCGCCAGGCCGTGGCCGCCTGTGAGCCTGGCTTGGCCGGTGGGACAGCCGCCCAGGGTCCGGCACTCCGCGAGGAGATCGGGGCCGGCGGCCCGATGGATGGCCCCGTCCACGCCGCCTCCACCCAGGAGGGTGCTGTTCGCGGCGTTCACCAGGGCGTCCACAGCAAGGGTGGTGATGTCGGTCTGCACCACCTGCAGGCGGCCGGACTTCAAATCACGCTCGGCAGGGGCTCGGCGGTGCCGCCGACGACCAGGGCAGGGCAAAGGATGGTGGGGAGGGCATCGCTGACGGGGACGCCCTGGCCATCCTTGCCGCAGGTGCCGATGTCGAAATGGCAGAGGTCGCTGCCGATGCGGGTGAGTTGTTTCAGTACCTCGGGCCCGCAGCCGCTGAGTGTGGCGTTCTTGACGGGATACTTGGCCTCGCCCTTCTCCACCCAGTAGCCTTCGGTCACCTGGAAGACGAAGTTGCCGGTGACCGTATCCACCTGGCCACCGCCCATGCGCTTGACCAGCAGGCCGTGGTCCAGATCGCAGAGGATGGCCTCGGGGGCTTCCGTGCCCGGGGCCAGGAAGGTGTTGCGCATGCGGGGGATGGGGAGGTGCCGGTAGCTCTCGCGGCGACCGTTGCCGGTGGGATTCGTGGCCATCTCCCGGGCGGTCTTCCGGGACTGCAGATAGGCCTTGAGGATGCCCTGCTCGATCAGGACCACCCGGCTCACGGGGTGGCCCTCGTCATCCATGGCCTGGCTGCCGCGCTTGTGGGGCAGGGTGCCATCGTCAATGATGGTGACGCCCTCGGCCGCCACCTTCTGGCCCAGCTTGCCGGCAAAGGCGGACATGCCCGCCAGAGCGAGATCCGCCTCCAGCCCGTGGCCGCAGGCCTCGTGGATCATGGTTCCGCCGGCGCTGCTGCTGAGCACCACAGGGAAGGTCCCCGCAGGCGCGGGCTCGGCATCCAGGGCCTGCATCGCCAGCCGCACGGCCTCCTTCGCGGTGTGGTCCACGGCTTCGTCTGTGAAGAGGTCGAAGCCGCGGCTTTCCCCCAGGGGCTGATAGCCGGTCTGCAGTTGGTTATCATCTCCGGCCGTGACATTGATCCGCAGCACCACCTGGGTCCGCCGGTCCTCGGACAGGCGGCCAGACCAGGCACCGTCCCGGGCTTCCATGACGGCGATCCAAACGGCCTGGGTACTGTCGCCGTAGCCCACGGAAGCCTGCCTGAGGGCGCCGGGCCGAAGCGCTTCAGCATGGCTTCGAGCCAGGCCCTCGGCTCGCCGCACCAGGGCCACCTTTTCGTCGAGGGGAACGGTGGCGGGATCCCGCTCCAGTGGACTGGGGTTGGGGTGGGTCAGCCGCTCGAGCGGTGGCAGGGGGGCCTCGTGACTTCGACCCTGGCCCGGCCCGGCCAGGGTGGCAGCGGCATCCAGCAGCTCCTCCACCGTGGGGGCGATGAGATCGCCGAACCGGGTGGTTTCTCCGTCCACGAGACGAAGACTTGCCCCGAAAGATTCCGAGACCAGCACGTCCTCCATGCGCCCATCGTCCATGCCCAGGGCGTGGGCCCGCCGCCGTTCCAGGAAGACTTCGCCGTAGTCCCCCCCCCTGGCCAGCAGGGTGGTGAGGACCTGGTGAAGCTGCTCGGGGCTGAAAGGTGCCTCCATGGGGTATCTCCAGGTGCGCGCTCGGCGGACCTTCCAGTTTGCCAGAAGGGACGCCTCAGCCCCATCGAGGATTCGCGAGAGGTCCCGGCCGTCGTTGAGGATCACGGCATCGGCGTGCAGTGCACGCTCTGCCGGTGCGGCCTGGGCCCGGAGTCTCAGCAGGGCCGCGTTTTCGTCGAGGCCATCCCGTTTCATGAGTCGTTCCAGGCGGAGGTTCTCCGGGGCATCCACCACCCAGAAGGCATCGAAGTGGTGGGCCTTGCCCCGCTCGACCCAGAGGGCAGCATCGAGCACAGCACCGCGGGTGGAGCTCGGCAGGGCGTCTAGTCTTTGGTCAAGCAGCGCCTCTATCCTGGGATGCAGAATCCCATTCAGCCGGGTCCGGGCCGCATCCCGGGAGAATACATGGGCCGCCAGCCAGGGCCGATCCAGGGTTCCATCCCCCTGAAGGCAGCCCGGGCCGAACGCTTCCACCACCGCCTGCAGGCCCTCGGAACCGGGCTCAACCGCCTCCCTGGCGATCTGGTCAGCATCCAGCAGGGCCCAGCCCCGGCCGACCAGCAGCCTGGCCACATGGCTTTTCCCGGCGGCGATGCCGCCGCTGAGGCCAAGCAAGGGGAAGGGCACCTGGCGCATGGAGGCTCCTGCTGCCATTCTGCCGCCATTTGTGCGGGCCGAACGCTTCGCACGGTTCAAGGCTACCCTGGGTCAGGTCGGCCTGTTCATTCCCTCTGGGGGCTTCTACACTGAACCGTTGGACTTTCCGCCTTGAGGCTTCATGAACGACGCATCCCCCGAGCAAAGCATGGATCTTTCCCAGCTCGAAAAGCCGGTGCTCGAACTGGAGGCCCAGATCCGGGCCATGGAGATGGACCCGGCTCAGGCCCGGGAGCGGGAGAAGCTCCAGAAGAAGCTCGACAAACTGAAGGTGGATCTGTTTTCCGACCTGACAGATTGGCAACGAGCCCAGCTGGCACGGCATCCCAAACGACCCTACACCCAGGACTACCTGCAACGCATCTGCGAGCGCTTCGACGAGCTGCATGGCGACCGCCGGTACGCGGATGATGCCGCCATCATCGGTGGCATGGGGTGGATCGAAGGCAACCCAGTGATGATCATCGGCCACCAGAAGGGTCGGGATACCAAGCAGAAGATCCTGCGCAATTTCGGCATGCCAAAGCCCGAGGGGTACCGCAAGGCACTGCGCCTCATGAAACTGGCCGAAAAGTTTCAGCGCCCCATCCTTTGCCTCATTGACACGCCCGGCGCCTATCCGGGGGTGGATGCGGAGGAACGGGGCCAGGCCGAGGCCATCGCCCGGAACCTGCTGGAAATGGCCAAACTCGAGGTGCCCGTGGTGGCCGTGGTGCTGGGCGAGGGGGGAAGCGGCGGTGCCCTGGCCCTCGGAGTGGCGGATCGGGTACTCATGATGGAGAACGCCATCTACTCGGTAATCTCCCCGGAAGGCTGCGCCTCCATCCTGTGGAAGGATGCGAGCCAGGCGCCGAAAGCCGCAGCGGCGCTCAAGCTCACGGCCCCGCACCTGCTGGAGCTGGGAATCATTGACGCGATCATCAAGGAACCGATCGGCGGGGCCCATTCCGATTTCGATGCGGCCGCGTTGGCCCTCAAGGAAGCCGTGATCGAGGCCTTTTCGGAACTGTCCGAACTGGATGCCGAGACGCTGGTGGAGGAACGCTACCAGAAATTCGCCCGCATGGGCTCGGTGGGTTGATGCCCGCAACGGCTTGGCGCCTCCGTCGGGATATTCCGGCGGGACCAGCGCCCTGGCGATCCCTGGCCCAGGCCTGGGACCTGGATCCCCGCCTGGCGCGACTGGCCTGGCTGAGGGAAGTAGATCAGGCCGAGGAGCTGGCCTGGCGCCTGCAACCCGACTGGTCGCGCAGCACGGATCCCCATCTCCTGCCCGGGGTGGATCAGGCCGTGGCTCGCATCCGGAAGGCCATCGTGGATGCTGAACCCATCGTGGTCTATGGCGACTACGATGTGGACGGGGTCACCGCCACGGCTCTACTGGTGCGGTCCCTGGAGCGCCTGGGCGCAAAAGTATCGTTCTTCATTCCCAATCGTTTCTCCGATGGCTACGGCCTGCACCTGGATTGCATCCAGGAACTGATGGCCACCCGGGCGCCGAGGCTGGCCATCTCTGTGGATTGCGGCGTGCGCAGTGCTCTGGAGGTCGAGGCCAGCCGGGAACTTGGCCTGGATTGGATCATCACCGATCACCACGCCCTGGGCACGGAACTCCCGGCCGCCTGCGCCGTGGTCCATCCTCATCTCGGTGAATACCACAATCGTGGGCTGGCGGGTGTGGGCGTTGCCTTCAAGGTGGCTCAGGCCCTGCTCGGTGCCGTGCCTGTTCCCCAGGGGGCGGATGCGGCGTTCCTGGATGGCCTGCTGAAGCTGGTGGCCCTGGGTACCGTGGCGGATGTCATGCCCCTGCAGGGAGAGAACGCCCTCCTGGTGAAGCGGGGGCTGGCCTCCCTCGGCGCCAGGAACGGCCCGGGTCTGTCGGCCCTGCTTCGGGCCGCCAAGAGGGAACATGCGCTCGGGGCCCAGGACATCGCTTTCGGGCTGGCGCCCCGGCTCAATGCCGTGGGGCGCATGGGAGGCGCGCAGGATGCGGTTCGCCTGCTGCTGACCCGGGACCAGGCCGAGGCGGAGCGGCTCATGGTACGGGTGGAGGCCCTCAACCGGGAGCGGAAGGTGGTGCAGGAGGATCTGATCCGTCGCCTGCCTCCCACGGGCACCGAGGCCTTCGACCTGGTGGTGGATCCAACGGGCCACAAGGGCGTGCTGGGCATCGTGGCAGGCCACCGCATGCGCCACAGTGGCCATCCCACCGGCGTTTGCACGGTGGTGGACGGCCTGGCCCAGTGCAGTCTCCGGGCACCATCGGGCTATGATCTGGGCGAACTGCTGGTGCTGGCTCAGCCGTTCCTGGCGGGGGGCGGAGGGCACCGGGCCGCGGCAGGCATCAGCTTCGAACTCAGCCACCTGGCATTCGTGCGCCAGGCCCTGGTGCGTGGCGCAGAGAGGCAGGCCGCCGGGGCCAGCGATCCAGCCCTGCCCTTGGATGGTGCCTGGGATGAGCTTCCCGGGGTGGCGGATCTCCCGAGGCTGGAGCCGTACGGTCAGGGCTTCCCGCCGCCCCTGGCTCGCATCCAGGGAACGGTGGAGTCCTGCACGCTGTTCGGGGGCGAACACTGGAAGGTGAAGCTGGCAGGCGTGCCAGATCCGCTCAACTGGTTCACCAGCCGGGAGCGCCCGAGCCAGCCAGGGGCCGGGACCAGCCTCTGCCTCGCGGCGGGGCCCCAGGATCATCCACGCTGGGGGCGCTCCTGGACCGTGGATGCGGTGCTCGAGGAGACGCGGCCGTGAGGGCCCTGGCCCTTCCCCCGGCGCGCCATGTCCTGTGGCGGGTGCTCGGCGGCGTGCTGCTGGTGGGCACCCTGGGGCTGACCTGGCGGTTCCTGGCGAACGGCCAGGGCGATCTGCCCGGACGCACCAGTGGGGGGGATTCCCTGTTCGGGGAAGGCAGCCGGGGCAGCCTGGGAACCCTCACGGAGCAGCTGGGGCCCAATCGAATGGTGCTCGCCTACAAGACCATCGAGGGCACCGACGCGGACCTTCGACTGGAACAGGTCACCGGTCGCCTGGAAGAGCAAGCGGGGCGCTGGACGATGACGGCCCCCTCGGCCCACCGGGAGGCGGGCACCTGGACCCTGCTGGGTCCCATGGACCTGGCGGTCAGTGACCCTGGGAATGGGGCCGCGCTGGGCCAGGGCCGTATCCAGGAAACGGGCCCGGCGGTGCGGTGGCAGGGCGGGGAATGGGAAGGGCTGAAGCCCCTGCGATGGGAATCCCTGAGTGGCTCCGCCCGGGGAACCTGGGATCTGCCCGTGGGGTGGCGCCGGGAGGAGGAAGGGAAGTTGAGGGTGGACCATGGACCGGTGCGGTGGCAGGCCCCCGCGGGACCCGGGGCCAGGCCCGCCCTGCTGGCCATGGAAGCCCAGAGCCTATGGGCGCTGCCGGGGTTCGCAACCGGGCATCTGGAAGGCGTTCAGGCCCGGCTCAGCGAGGGTTCCCTGCAGGCTTC
>JBBIHT010000061.1:0-8931 GCA_037446845.1 Geothrix sp.
GGAGGCGGACTGCCGCACCTTCTCCTCCGCGCTGCGGGCGGCCCTCCGCCAAGATCCCGATGTGATCCTGGTGGGTGAGATGCGCGACCTGGAGACCATCGAGACCGCCCTGCACGCCGCGGAAACAGGGCACCTGGTCTTCAGCACCCTGCACACCCTGGACGCCACGGAAACCATCAACCGGGTCATCTCCATCTTCCCTCCCCATCACCAGAAGCAGGTCCGCCTCCAGCTTTCTGCCGTGCTCAAGGCCGTGATTTCCCAGCGCCTGGTACCCCGGGCCGATGGCCAGGGCCGGGTGCCCGCCGTGGAGGTCATGGTGACCACCGAGTCCGTGAGGAGCTGCATCGAGGACAAGGACAAGACCAAGATGCTGAAGGATGTCATCGCCTCGGGGACAGCCCAGTACGGCATGCAGACCTTCGACCAGAGCCTCTACTTCCTGTTGCGCCAGGGTCTCATCAGCGAGGAAGAGGCCCTGCTCCGCGCCACCAATGTGGGCGAATTCAAACTCCGGCTGGAAGGCGTCATGGCGACCTCGGACCTGGCCAAGGACAACATGGAACGGGGCATGTCCATTGCCCAGGGAGGCGGCGGGCGCGAAGCCGCGGCCCAGGCCGCCCCCACGGTCCAACCCCAGGTCCCCGGCATGCCCATGGCCATGCCTCCCGCCACGGATGTGAAAATCACCCTGGCGCGCTGAGTTTCCTTCGCCTATTCTGGCTCTCCCACCCACACGATCCGAGGCCGCCGATGATCAAGATAGACATCGCAAATTCCCTGATGAAGGTGCACCCCTGCTCCCGCGCCACGGCCCTGCAGGTGGTGGACCTGCTCACCGAGCGCCTCAAGGATGCGCTGCTCAACGGCCATCGCATTGAAATCCGCGGCTTCGGAGTCTTCGAACCCCGCCCCCGCAAGCGCGGCATGGGTCGCAACATCAAGACCGGCGCCAGCGTGCAGATTCCCAAGGGCCGAAGCATCCGCTTCAAGCCCGGGAAAGACCTGCGCGAAATCGAATTGAAGTGACCGGTAGCGACCCTCGAGCCTTTGCGTTGAGGGGCCGGTAGAAGCCTGGAACAATGTCGGGATGGAAGCTGTCTGCCGCCGTCCCGAGATTTCCTATCCCTTCCGCGTCCCCATGAAGGTCATCGGGCGCCTGGAGGAACTGCGCCCAGAGATGGTGCTGAACCTGATCCTGCAGCATCTGGGACCCCAGGCCGAAGGCGATGAACAGCACCATGCCAATTGCAAGGGCGCCTTCATCAGCTATACCTTCTGGGTTACCCTGCCCGACGACCAGGCCGAGAAGCCCTTGCGGGAAGCCATCCAGAAGCTGCCGGGCGTGGTGATGCAGTTGTAGGGCGAGCGGGCGAGCTTAGCTGCGGGATCTTTGTCATGCACAGGGCCGCCCGCGGTCACCTGATCCACTGGTCCCTGGGCCTGGGGGAGGGTCTGCCAGCAAGGATCGGCACGAACAGTACGGGCGTCGAATGGCCCGGATCCTGGTGCATGATTGCGTAGAGTTCCTGCTGTCCCCGCAAGCTCATGATATGGAAGTTCAGGCGAGTATGCTCAGACGCGCCGAAAGAAAGCACCTTCAGGACCGCTTCCTCCTCGTACCCGATGACCTCCACCGTGGCACCTGACTGGACCCTGCTCGCCCTTTCCTGCGCGAGCATGACCCGCAGCATTGCCTGGGCTGAGAGTGGCGCCGCCAGCAGCTTGAGCTTCGGCCAGGGAATGTCCATGGCTGGACTCGGACCAGGTCCACATTCTTGGCCGGAAAGCAGGATCGCCATCAACAGGGCTTGGCAGGCTGGCATACAGCACGAATGCGCGAAGCGGATGGCAAGTTCCCAAGCCAGTCATCCCGCGAGAATCCCTGAAGAATTTTTTTATGACACCAGAGCGATCGAACCGTTCATCCAGGAACCAGTCGGTCATGGCCCGGTGCGCCTGGCAATAGTCCGTTTCACCGCGCGCCAGGTCGGGCACAGGCCGCCTGGTTCAGGGTTTTCAGCACCTCAGGGCTTCGAGCTCCATCTTGGTGGAGTCGCTGCGCTTCCTCTCGGGCCAGCGGCTGAGCGGGGCGCCGCCCCACGGAGGCTGCCGCCCGCGATCGCAAGCCGCAGGCGCAGCGGGAGCGGCGGCGTGACCTGGCCCTACGGCCTGAGCGTCCCCATCATGCGGGGGTACGGAATGGTTTCGCGGACATGCGCCAGCTTGCAGATCCATGCCACGGCCCGCTCCAGGCCCATGCCGAAACCGGCGTGGGGGACACTGCCGTACTTGCGGATGTCCAAGTACCACTCGTAGTCGGCGCGGTTCAGTTCATGCGCCTCGATCTGATCCAGGAGGTACTGCAGGTCGCTGGCGCGCTCGCCGCCCCCGATCACCTCGCCGTAGCCTTCAGGGGCCAGTAGGTCCGCGCCCAGGGCCAGGCGGGCATCCACGGGATCCGGCTCCATGTAGAAGGCCTTGAAAGCCTTGGGAAACCTGCTCACCCACAGAGGGCGATCCATGGCGTTCATGAGGATGGTCTCATCGTCATTGCCGAAATCCTCGCCCCACTGGATGTCACTGCCCAGTTCCTTCAGCTTGTCCACGGCCTCGGAATAGGTCATGTGGCCAAAGGCATGGTTCAGGGCGAGCTCCAGGGGCGCCGTATCGCGCTCCAGGATCTTCAACTCCTCCTGGCGACCCTCCAGCACCCGCTGGAGCAGGAACTTGGTCATGCGCTCGCCCAGCACCATCACATCAGCCAGGTGGGCGAAGGCCACCTCCGGTTCGACCATCCAGAATTCCGTGAGATGGCGCCGTGTCTTGCTCTTTTCGGCCCGGAAGGTGGGGCCGAAGCAGTAGACCTTCCCGAAGGCGGCGATGCCCGGCTCCTGGTACAGCTGGCCCGACTGGCTGAGGAAGGCGGTGCCCTCGTGAAAATAGTCGGTGCCGAAGAGGGTGCTGGTGCCCTCGCAGGCGCTGGGCGTGAGAATGGGTGAGTCCAACAGGGTGAACCCATCCTGATCGAAGAAATCGCGAATGCCCTTCACCAGGGTGTGCCGGATGCGGAGAATGGCCCACTGGCGCTTGCTGCGCAGCCAGAGGTGACGGTTTTCCATGAGGAACTCGGTGCCGTGCTCCTTGGGCGTGATGGGGAAATCCGTGCTCCCGCCGATCACTTCCAGGGACTTCACCAGTACCTCGGGCTGGCCGGTCCTGGGGTGCTGCTGGACCGTCCCCGTGAGGCTGACGGCCGATTCCTGGGTCAGTTTCCCGGCCAGCTCATAGCTCGCCGGGTCGGCATCCTGGGCACCCACCACGCACTGCACGAAACCGGAGCCGTCCCGCAGTTCCACGAAACGGGTCTTGCTGGTGCGCGCATTGCGAACCCAGCCCCGCAGCCGCACAGTCTCGCCGAAATGATCGGCCAGGAATCGGACTTCGGTGAAGGGCTGACTGGTCACGGCGGCTCCAGGGGCAAGGCCCTATTGTGCCCGGCCAGGGGGCGGCGCTCCAGCCATCCATGCGGGGCTATGGGGATTTCGTGGGCCTGAACTTGCCGCTGATGGCCATCTGCATG
This sequence comes from Geothrix sp., assembly GCA_037446845.1. Classification (GTDB taxonomy): domain Bacteria; phylum Acidobacteriota; class Holophagae; order Holophagales; family Holophagaceae; genus Geothrix. Next base: position 3,584 of record JBBIHT010000061.1, read on the forward strand.
CCCTTGAGGTGGGTCATGACCCGCTCCAGCTTCTGTCGGGCGATGTCCTGGAACTGCATCTGCTGGATCAGCCCGAAGATCAGGTCCTGCAGTTCCTGGTTGACCCGCTCCACCTCGGCGATGTCCTTCTCGTGGCCCCTCAGCTTCCCGAGGTTGGCCTCCTGCTTCAGGTACCCGATTCCCTGGAAGGCCCTGTCCACGCCTGCCAGCATGGCTTCCACCCGGTCCAGCACCTTCGCCATTTCCCGTTCCGTATAGGAGATGGAGGATTCGATCTGGGGCAGGACCCGGTGGTCATCCTGATCCTTGGGTGGAGCCATCTGGATCAGCTGCTTGAGACCGTCATCCAGCCGCTCTTCAAGGCTCAAGGTGGCCAGGATTTCCTTGCCCTTCGTGTGGCCGAAGCCGTGACTGGCCATCAGGGCGGCATCCAGCAGAGTAATGACGCGCTCTCCCTGGACGATGAAACCCTGCACCCAGGCCCCTTCCAGCCCCGCCAGGATGGGGCTGGCCGGCACCAGATCCCCCTCGGGTACGCTCAGGACCGCGTCCACCGCATCCACCAGCAGGCCCGTGGGCGCACCGGCCAGATCCAGCACCAGGATGGTGCCCACCTTGTCTGCCTCCATGGGGGGAAGGGCCATGCGCTCCCGCAGGTTCACCACCGGCACCACGAGGCCCCGAAGGTCCAGGATGCCGGCCACAGTCCGGGGCATGTGGGGCAGCTTGTTGAGGGCTCGGCTGGGAGTGATCTCGGCCACATGCTGAAGCGGCAGCCCGTAGGACCGGCCTTCCAGGAAAAAAGTCATGAAGCGCTGTTGGATGGCCTCGCGGCCCCCCGCCGGGACCGCGGCGTTCGGCATCGCCGGGGCCGCCTCCAGGCTCACACAGCCTCCTGCACGGCGAGGTGAAGCAGTTCTGCCGGATCAAGAATCAGTACGACGCCACCATCCCCCATGATGGAGGCCCCGCTGATGCCAGGGAGGCTGGCGAGGTAGGGCGCCAGGGGCTTGATCACCACTTCCTGCCGTCGCACGAAAGTATCCACGATGATGCCCATGCGCCGGCCGGCCACGGTGACCACCACCACCGAGAGCCCCTCCGCCTCCTCCTCGGCCGAATCCACCACGGCGTTGGTTTTCAGCAGGTGACTGAGGCGGCAGACGCCCAGCACCTCGCCCCGGAGGTTAATGGCCTGGCGGCTGGTGAGGTGGGAGATGGTGGCGGGCGGAACGATTAGGGTTTCTTCCACGGCCGCCCCCGGGAAGGCAAACACCTGGTTCCCGCTCTTCACCAGCAGTGCGTCAATGATGGCCAGCGTCAGGGGCAGGCGGATGGTGAACACGGACCCCTGGCCCACCGTGGACCGGACCCCGACGCGCCCGTTGAGCTTGCGCACATTGGAGCGGACCACATCCATGCCCACGCCGCGGCCGGAAATATCGGTCACCTTGGCCGCCGTGCTGAAGCCCGGCGCGAAGATCAGTTCGACGACCTCGTCGTCGGGCATGGCCTCTGCCCGGTCCTGGGTGACGAGCCCCTTCTCCACGGCCTTGGCCCGGATGATGGCGGGATCAATCCCCTTGCCGTCATCCTCGATTTCCACCACCACGCTGTCGCCCTCGTGGCGGGCGCGGAGGATCACGGTCCCGTGTTCGGGCTTGCCCGCCTTGACGCGCACCTCGGGCAGCTCGATGCCGTGATCGGCGCTGTTGCGGATCAGGTGGATCATGGGATCCCCCAGCTCCTCGATGATGCTCTTGTCAATCTCGGTCTCCTCCCCGGTCATCTGCAGCTCGATCTTCTTACCGCTGGCCTTGGAAAGATCGCGGACCATGCGGGGAAACTTCGAGAAGACCGTCTTCACGGGCACCATGCGGATGCCCAGCACCGAGGCCTGGATCTCCTTGCTGACATGGTCCAGGTAGACCGCGGCATGGGCCAGTTCCTTGGCGACCGCAGCGGCAGGATGGCCGCTCACCTGGGGAGCCAGCTGCTCCACCAGATGGCTGATCATGGTCTTGCTGATGATCAGCTCCGCCACGATGTTCATGAACTGTTCCAGCTTCGCCTGGCTCACGCGGATGGTGTCGGAGCTGCCCCGGTCGTCGGTGGCTCGGCGCCCCCCCCGGCGGCGATCCTCGGCCTCGGCTGTGGCCTTGGGGGCCTCCTCACCCGATTTCTTCGGGCTGGCAGCGTTGCCCAGGGACAGTGGATACAATGTCACGGTGGCATGGGCGAGGGCACCGAAGACCTTCTGCACTTCCTCCATGGGTTCCGTGGGCTCGATGACCATCACCAGATCCAGGTGGAACTGCCCGGCCTCGAAGGACTCCAGGTCCACCTGGGGTTCCCGGGCCACCAACTGGCGATGCAACAGGTGCCCCACCAGGTCCACCATCTGGAAAATGGAGAAGGGGTTGAAGGCGGTGCCATAGATGGCACTGCCCAGTTCAACCCGAACCCCCAGGATCGGCTTCCCGGCCAGCAGGGCCTCGATGGCGATGTCCCGGCCTGGGGCGTCCAACCCGATCAATGCTTCGGGCAACTGCAGGCTGCCCTTGGGAGGCGTTGCCCCTGCAGTGGCGATGGCTCCGACGGAGGCCTCAGCGCCGCCCCCGCGCAGACTGCCCAGCGCCTTGATGAGGTCACTGGTATCGGGGTCCTGGGCCTGACCCTGTTGCTTGACCTGGACGCGCACATCCTCCACCAGCACCTTCAGCATGTCCACGGACTCGAAGAGCAGTTCCATGACCCGTTCGGTGATGGTCATGCGGGCCTTGCGCAGATCGTCCAGCACATTCTCGCCCATGTGGGCGAGGGCCTGGACCTTCTCCAGGCCCAGGAATCCGGCGGCGCCCTTGATGGTGTGGACGCTGCGGAAAATGGCATTCAGCAGATCCAGGTCACCCGGGTTTTCCTCCAGGGCTAGGAAGTTGGCCTCGATCTGCTCGAAGTGTTCCTCGGCCTCCACGAGGAAGTCCTCGTAGAAGCTGGGATCGTCCATGGCGAAATTACTCATGGCTCACCCGTCCTGTGGCTGGGCTGCGATGCCCCTGGAGGCTTTGCAACTGGTCGGTTTCCATGTCGGTGAGCAGCTGCTTGAGCTCCAGGAGAAAAATCATGCTGGATTCAAGGCGGGCCACCTGTTCGATATAGCGGTTGGCGCCCACCGCCGTGACCGGCGGCGGAGGCCCGAAGCGGTTCAGCTCCACGGGGCGCACCTCGTCCACCGCATCCACCACCAGTCCAGTGGCCACGCCGCCGATGGTGGTGATGAGAATCCGGGAGATGGAAGTGGGTTCGGTGCGTTCCAGGCCAAAACGGGTCCGGAGATCCACCACGGGCATCACCTCGCCTCGCAGGTTCAGGACCCCGTCCACGAACTGGGGTGCCCTGGGCACCGGGGTGATCTGCCCGACCATGATGATTTCCCGCACCTCGTGCAGGCGCAGGGCGTAGTTCTCCGGGCCCAGGCGGAAGACCACCAGTTCCAGGCTGGGCAGGGTTTCCTGCGCTCGGCCGTCATCCATGCCCAGGCTCTGGCCCATGGCCGCGATTTTTCCCTGGTCGTCACCGGTGATGATCTTGAGCACATTGATCAGGCTGACCATGCGATCCGGCAGCAGCAGGATGCCATCCAGGTGATCCCGCTCGTCCTCGGAGAGGGTCTGGGGCGGCGGCAGGGTGCCCCCTTCGGGGACCCTCAGGATTTCCTGGATCTCATCCACCACCACGCCAATCTTGGCGGTCCCGAAAGAAAGCAGGATGACCATGTCCCGCTTGAGGTCCGCACCATCCTGCTCAATGGACAGGATCTCGGAGATGTCCACCAGGGGCATCACCTGGTCCCGGAGACAGATCACGCCCAGCACATAGTCAGGCGCGTCCGGCACCTTGGTGACGGGTGGAAGCTCGACGATCTCCTCCACCTCCCTCAGGGCGATGCCGAAGGATTCTGAACCCAGCCGGAAGGTGACGAAGGGGTGCCCATCCTCCTCCGCCTCCAGCTGTTGATCCTCGGCGTTGTTCTCGCCGGTGCCGACGACGGAAAAGGCCTCGAAATCGTCCCGCCGGGTGAGCTCGGGGCTGTCCAGCAGTTTCTCCAGATGGATGAGCGTGATCATACGCTTGCCCACGGTGACCATGCCGGCCAGGTACTCGGCGCGGATGCCCGCCACCAGGGGCGGGGTCGCGCGGAGGGTGTGGTCCTCCACCCGGACCACCTCCGCCACCGAATCCACCTGCAGGCCCGTGGGACCGCTGGCCAGCCGGAGCACAATGATGCGTGTCTTGGCGGTGATTTCCTGGGGCGCCAGGTGGAAGCGCGCCCGGCTGTCAATGACGGGAATGATGAGGCCACGCAGGTTGATGACCCCCAGGATGAAACTGGGACTGCCGGGAACGGGGGTCACCTCGGTGCGATGGGTGATCTCCTGGACGCGCTCGATGTCCAGGCCGAATTCCACGCCGTCCAGCGTGAAGGTCACCAGCTGTCCAGAGGGGACCAGCTCGGCAGCCAGAACGGTCTGGGAGGACTCGGCGGCCATGGCTTACCCTTTCTGCTGCTGCTTGAAGGCCTCGATCACGGCATCCGCATGGGCCTTGTTCTCGTCGGGCGTGGTGCTGGTCTGGGCGATGGTGTGGCTGATGGAGGGCCGGTCCGCATCGCTCTTCAGGCCTGTTCCCAGCAGATCCACGATGTAGTCATGGATCTGGCGCAGATGGTGGACAATGCGCTCCAGCTTCTGTCGGGTGATGTCCTGGAACTGCATGAGATCCATGGCCTCGAAGACCTTGTCCTGGATTTCCTTGCCCGCGCTCATGACTTCATGGATGGCCGTCTGGACGCCCTGGGACTGGGCCCCTTCATGGCGCATCATGTCGGTGATCAACTTCTGCTGACGGGCCACCAGCTGGCCGATCTGGTCCAGCTGGTCCATCACCTTGTTGGATTCGCGTTCGGTGACGGAGGTGACGGTATCCAGCTCGCTGATGACATGGCCGCTGCCATCCGCGTGGGGTGCTTCATGGGCCGAGGGAGGGTTCGCTGGAGCGGGATCCGGCTTGGCCGGCGCTGGATCTGCTGGCACCGCCTCGGCTCGGGCAGTCTTGGTGGCCTTCGACTTCCTGGGAGGCTTCCCCCCCCCGGCGAGCAGGGCGTCAATTTCGGACTGATCCATGGTGGCTCCCTAGCCGAGAAGGGACTCGATTTTCTCTTTGAGGGTGTCCGGCGTGAACGGTTTCACCACATAGTTGTTCACGCCAGCCTGGAGGGCCTCGACGATGTCCTCCTTGGCGGCGTTGGTGGTCACCATCAGGATCGGGATGGAGGGATTCTGGGTGCG
>JBBIHT010000062.1:0-8922 GCA_037446845.1 Geothrix sp.
CCCTAGCCCCCCGAGACCTCCGCCGAGCCTTTGGCCCCAGGCCAGCGCCTGCCCGAGTCGGAGCGGAAGGAACTGAGCGAAGGCGCCCTGGCGGAGATCCAGGCCATCATGGACCGCTACCCCGACAAGCTTGCGGCAACCCTGCCGGCCCTCCATATCGCCCAGCGCGAGTTCGGCTTCGTGAGCCTATCCGCCATGAAGGCCGTGGCCAAGGCCATCGGCATTCCCGAGGGCCATGTGTTCGGCGTGGCCACCTTCTACACGATGTACCACAAGGAGCCTGTGGGGAAGTTCCACCTGCAGGTTTGCACCAACATCAGCTGTGCCCTGCGGGGCGCGGCCCAACTTCTGGAGAAGGTCGCCGAGAAGACCGGCGCCAAGCCGGGCGAGGGCCCCAGCGCCGATGGCCTCTGGAGCATCGAGGAAGTGGAATGCCTGGCTGGCTGCGGCAGCGGTCCCTGCATGCAGGTGAACCAGGATGTCTACGACGAATTCGTGGACGAGCCCCGGCTGGCGGAAATCATCGAGGCCTGCAAGCGCGGCGAATACCGCGCCTGGGCGCAGTAATGCCGCAGGTGGGACCTGCCTTCCGGCCCGGGCCGAGCTGTTGCCCTGGGCCATCGCTTCTCCGCCGGCCCAGCCGCCTTCGCAGCCTGTAGAGGTCACACCATGGTGCACATTCGAACCAAGCGGGATCACCAGCTCTACACCTTCCCCGGTTTCGGTACGGACAAGTACCCGAACCTGATGCTCCGCGGAGCCGGGGATCTGGACAACTGGCAGTTGAAGGTCTACGAGCAGCGCCACGAGGGCTATGTGGCCATGAAGGCCGCCCTGAAGCAGGAACCCGCCACCGCAGTCGAGGAGATGAAGGCATCGGGCATCCGGGGCCGTGGCGGCGCCGGTTTCCCTGCGGGGCTGAAGTGGTCCTTCATGCCCAAGGACACTGCGGACCGGAAATTCACCCGCTACCTGGTCTGCAACGGTGACGAGGGGGAACCGGGCACCTTCAAGGACCGCTCGATCCTCGAGTACAACCCGCACCAGCTCATCGAGGGCATGGTCATCGCGGGCTGGGCCATGCAGTGCAAGACCGGTTTCGTCTATATCCGCGGCGAGTTCCTCTGGCTCATCGAGAAGCTGGAAGCCGCCGTGCAACAGGCCCGGGACGCGGGCTACCTGGGGAAGAACATCCTGGGCACAGGCTGGGATTACGACATCATCGTTCACCGTGGCGCCGGCGCATACATCTGTGGCGAGGAGACGGCGCTCCTGAACTCGCTGGAGGGCCGTCGCGGCGAGCCCCGCGTGAAGCCACCTTTTCCGGCGGCCAAGGGGGCCTTCGGCCAGCCCACCACCATCAACAATGTGGAAACCCTGGCCGCAGTCCCGCCCATCTTCCGCATGGGGGGCGCGGAGTATGCCAAGCTGGGCACCCCCAAGAACTCGGGCACCCGCATCTTCGGCGTCAGCGGCCATGTGAAGCGGCCCGGCCTCTTCGAGCTGCCGCTGGGAACGCCGCTGGAATTCATCGTCAACGATCTGGCAGGTGGCTCCAGCACGGGCAAAAGGATCAAGGCCATCATCCCCGGGGGTGCCAGCGCGCCCATGTTCGACGAGAAGGATTTCGACTGCCCCATGGATTTCGACACCGTGAAGGCCAGGGGTTCCATGGCCGGTTCCGGTGGCATCATCGTCATGGATGAAGACACCTGCATGGTGCAGGCCACCCTCCGGCTTCTGCGCTTCTATGCCCACGAGAGCTGTGGCCAGTGCACCCCCTGCCGCGAGGGCACCAACTGGCTGGAGATGATCCTCCACCGCATCGAGCATGGCGAGGGGAGGCCCGGGGACCTGGATCTCATCGCCAGCCTCACGCCCCGCATCGGCCTGCGCACCCTGTGTCCCCTGGGCGATGCCGCCTGCGGCCCCATGGATTCAGCCCTGCAGAAGTTCCGTCACGAGTTCGAGCACCACATCACCCACAAGACCTGCTATGTATCCGGTTCCAGGCTGCTCTCGACGGCGGGCGCACACTAGTGGGCCTCGCCTGAAAGACAGGTCTCCAACCGGGTGGCTGGCGCGGCACCCTTCCATGGGGGGATGATCCCCCTGGCGCAAGGCTCCCTCGAGCTGGCGGACCCAGAAGGCGCTATCGTGGCCGCCGGGGGTGACGGCCAGCCCCTGCGGGAGGCCGGACTGCGCTAGTCGCCACGCAAAATGGCGGTTCGAGGGGAGAAAGGCTTCCTCCGCGTCGCAGGCCAGGCTCCCCGGCCCTGGGTTCGGCTTCGGTGTCCTGGAGGGCCTCGGCTTCGGGAGGCTGGGCACCGGATAGCCGGGCGAAGAGCATAACCCGCCTTTTCCTGCTGAAATAGAATGGCCCATGCGCCCTTTCCTGCTCGCCCTCCTCGCCCTGTTCCTTTCGGCCCAGGAGGCCTTCCTGGTGAAGCCCTATCTGCAGTTGGGGGACGCGCCTCGCCTCGCCCGGCGGGAACGCCTGGACCTTCTGTGGCACACGGAGGATCGGGATGGCACCTGGCGGGTGGAGGTGCGTACGCGGAAGGGCTGGGTGGTGCAGGCGGCGCCCCGCTTCACGCGGCTGGACGCCGCGCCCCTGCCCGCCCACCGCATCTACCGCGCGACCCTGCGCGATCTGGGGCCCGGCGCCCGCGTGCCCTACCGCGTATGGCGGGAGGGCGCGGTGGTGTTCGAGGCCGAGGCCCAGACGCGGAAACCCGGCGCCTTCCGGATGGCGGTCCTCGGCGATGCGGCGGATGGCTCCACCACCCAGGCTGCCATCGCCAAGGCCCTGGTCACCACCAAGCCGGATGCGGTGATCATTGCGGGCGATCTGGTGTACGGCCGAGGCCGGGCCTCCGAGTACCGGCACCATTTCTTTCCCGTGTACAACAGTGAGGAGGTTCCGCTCATGCGCAGTGTGCCTTTCCTCGGCGTGCCCGGGAATCACGATGTGGCCTCCGACTTGAAGCGCTGGCCGGACACGCTGGCCTACTTCACTTACTGGTCCTTGCCCTTGAACGGGCCGCGCCTCAAGGCTGGAGAGCCCAACGCCGCGCCCGCGGTCCCAGGTGTGCACGACGCCATGGTGGCCGCGGCGGGAGCGGCCTTCCCACGCATGGCCAGCTACAGCTTCGATTATGGGAAGACCCACTGGACGGTGCTGGATTCCAACGCCTATGTGGACTGGGAAAGCCCGGTCATGGCCCGGTGGCTGGAGGCCGACCTGAAGGCCGCCCAGGGCGCGGCCTGGCGCATCGTGGTCCTGCACCATCCTCTGTTCCAGAGCTGCCTCAGCCATTCCGAGGAGCAGTGGATGCGACCGCTAAGCCCCGTGCTGGAAAAGTACGGCGTGGATCTGGTGCTGGCCGGCCATGTCCACAACTACCAGCGCACGGCGCCCCTCCGCTTCCAGCCGGGAGCACCGGGCCGGCGAGGCGGGCCCGTGCCAGGTGCTTTCACCGTGGATGAGGCCTTCGATGGCCGGACGCGCACCCGCGCCAAGGGCATTGTCCACATCGTCACGGGCGCGGGCGGCGCCGAGCTCTACGAGCCCTGGCAGACCGATGCCCCCAAGAGCTGGCAATCGTGGACCCGAGCCTTCGTGTCTGACCGCCACTCTTTCACGGTGCTGGAGGTGGAAGGGAAGCAGTTGAACCTGCGCCAGCTCGACGCCGAGGGCCGCGAGCTGGACGCGATCACGCTGACGAAGTAGCTAGCGCCCGAAGCTGATCGAATAGGTCAGGGGCTTGGGCAGCTTGGGGCTTTTCACGGTGGCGGAAAGCGTCAGGGATTTCCCGTCGGCACTGAGCTTGTAGACATTGGTGCGTTCGCCCTCGTCGTTCTTGAAGGTCTGGATCATCTGGTCCTTGCCCACCTGGGCGGCCACCATGAACTTGTCGCCATCCTCGCGGGTCCAGGGTGAGGCCTGGCCGTTGGGCAGCATGTGGATGGGAGCGCGGTCGTCGAACTTGACCAGCACTTCGCTGGAGGAAACGGCGATCATCAGCTTCTGGTAGGAGGGGTTCACCTTGGCGAGGCGGCCCCGGGCGATGGGCCGCTTGATGAAGTTCATGTCCTTCACGGTGGCGTCAATGGCGGCGGCAATATCGTCGGTACGGGTCTGGTGCCAGTTGCCGGCGAGGGCGGTGTCCTGGGCGGACAGTGACAGCACGGCGAGTACGGGAACGGCGAACAATCGGGCCAAGTGCATGGTGCCTCCGCTGGGGTGGGTTGGTCCCACCATAGCACTTCCACACGCAGAAATGGCCCCATCGGGGCCATTTCTGCGCAGAGGGCCTTCGGCCCTAGCCGATGGTGGCCACCATCACCGCCTTGATGGTGTGCATGCGGTTCTCGGCTTCGTCGAAGACCACGCTGTGGCGCGAGCGGAAGACTTCGTCGGAGACCTCGCGGATATCGTGGCCCAGTGCCTTCTGCTCCTTGGCCAGCTTGGTCTCGAAGTCGTGGAAGGCGGGCAGGCAGTGGAGGAACTTCACATCGGGGTTGCCGGTCTTCTGGATCATCTCCAGGGTGACCTTGAAGGGCGTGAGCAGCTTCACGCGCTCGGGGATCTGGTCCTCCTCGCCCATGCTGGCCCACACATCGGTGTAGAGCACATCGGCGCCCTTCACGGCGACAGCCACATCATCGGTGACTTCGATCGTCGCGCCGGTCTCCTCGGCGGCCTTGCGGGCGGCGGCCAGCACGGCGGGATCGGGCGCCAGCTCCTTGGGGCCGAGCGCGACCATGTGCATGCCGGTCTTGGCGGCGCCGTACATCAGGGCGTAGCTCATGTTGTTGCGGATGTCGCCGCAAAAGACCAGCTTCACCTTGTTGAGCGGCTTGGCCACATGCTCTTCGATGGTAAGGAAATCCGCGAGGATCTGCGTCGGGTGGTCGGTGTCCGTGAGGCCGTTCCACACGGGCACGCCGCTGTGCTTGGCAAGCGCCTCCACCACTTCCTGCTTGTAGCCGCGATACTCGATGCCGTCGTAGAAGCGGCCCAGCACCTTGGCGCTGTCCTCGATGCTTTCCTTCTTGCCCACCTGGGAAGAGGCGGAATCCAGGAAGGTCACATGGGCGCCTTCTTCCAGGGCGCCGACCTCGAAGGCGCAGCGGGTGCGGGTGCTGGTCTTCTCGAAGAGCAGCACAATGTTCTTGCCCTTGAGTCGCTCGCCATGGATGCCCATGCGCTTCTTGGCCTTCAGATCCCGGGAGAGATCCAGGAGGTAGCGCACCTCCAGGGGGGTGAAGTCCATCAGCGTGAGAAAGCTGCGACCTTTGAGGTTGACGGCCATGAGGTCCTCCAGGACAAATCCAGGCCCCAGGTTAGCGCCGGGGGGTCTGGATGGGACATTTTTGAAGCAGAATGCCCGTTGGCGTTGACAGAGCGTCAGTCATGCCCGCGCCCTGTTGCCCTGAACTCAAGCCCCGCCGGGCCCCGCCGATGACAGGGAGAGGGGGCACCTGAGTCAAGGGATGTCTCCCAATTTGCCAGGATACCAGTTGTAAGATGACCTGACGGTCAGGGCCTTTTTCTATCCATCCTCCCACGGGACTCCCATGGTCCAGGCGGTTCCTCAAAAACTGCGGGTGCAGGGACACCAGTTGGCGTTTCAGCGCCAGGGGCAGGGGGATCCCTTGCTGCTGGTGCATGGGATCACCACCTACGGCTTCATCTGGCGAAGGCTGATTGCCGCCCTGGCCCATCATCACGATGTGGTGGCAGTGGATCTGCTGGGCTGTGGGGATTCGGACATGCCACTGGAGGAAAGCTATGGCATCGTCCGGCAGGTGGAACTCCTCCATGAGTTCACCCAGGCCCTGGGTTGGGGGACATTCGCCATGGCCGGCCACGACATCGGCGGCGGCATTACCCAGCGTTTCGCGGTGGACCATCCCGAACGCCTGAGTCATGCCCTGGTGATCAACGGTGTGGCTTACGACTACTGGCCCGTGCAGCCCATCATCACCATGCGTACTCCCATCGTCCGGCAACTGGCCATGGCCTCCCTGGATCTGGGGGCCTTCAACCTGATCGTGAAGCGGGGCCTGCACCACAAGGACCGGGTGACATCTGAGCTCATGGAGCTGTTCTGGAAACCCATGACCACTCGCCAGGGCCGGAAGGCGTTTCTCCACTTCGCCCAGAGCCTGGACAACCGCCACCTGCTGGAGATCAGCGAGGCGCTGCGCCACACACAGATTCCCTTCCTGATCATCCGGGGCATGGAGGATGTTTACCTGAGCGCCGAAATCGCCCATCGCCTGCGCCGGGATATTCCGGGCAGTCTTCTCGTGGAATTCCCCGAGGCGGGGCATTTCATCCAGGAGGACCAGCCCGAGCGGCTGGTGGAGGCCATGGAAGCCTTTCTCGGGAAGCGGCCGTGACGCCTGATCCTGAAAGCCCCGAAGACCTTCTGGCACGGCTGCGGGTGCTGGAGAAGGAAACCGAAATGCTGGCGGAGCGGGCCGAGGAGATCACCCTCCTGGGTCTGGTCGCCGAGGAAACCGCCAATCAAAAGGATTCAGGGAATCTGCTGGCCGGTGTCCTGGAGCGGGTCTGCGTCCTGAAGGCCCTGCCCTATGGCGCCTGCCTGGCGCCCCAGGCCTCACTGCTGGTGGCGCAGGCGACCTACCATGCCCGTTGTGCCGAGGGCCCAAGGTCTGATCTTTTCCGGCTGGGCCCCTTCGTTCCCTGGCCTCCCCAACAGGCTCAGGTCCTTGGCCCGGCGGAGCTGCACCAGTGGTTCGGCACCATCACCCTGGCGGGGCCCGCCTGGGCGCCCACTGCCGCGGTGCTGGTGCCCCTGAACTGCCAGGACCGGCCGGGTGCGTGCCTGTTGTTCCTGGATGACCGGCGCACGCCCCAGGAGCTGGGGTGGGTGCTTCCTGTCCTGGAACGGGTGGCGGATCTGACCCAGGCCCGGCTGGACAACCTGACCCTGCTGGCGCGGCTGGAGCAGGCCAACCTGCATCTCGTGGGGGATGTGGCGGAGCGTTCCGAGGAACTGCGGCAGAGCGAAGGCCGCTATCGCATCCTCTTCGAGCATGTGCCGGATGGTGTCCTCCTGGTGGATGCTGACAACGAGGGCCGCTTCGGTCATATCGAGCATGCCAACCAGGTCGCCGCCCGCATGCACGGCTACACCCCCAGCGAGCTGGAGAACCTGAACATCGAGGATCTGGATGCCACGGGGCCGGGGGGGCGCCTGGAATCCTTCGAGAGCCGGGTCTGGCGACTGCAGCCCGGCGAAACGGTACGGGAGGAGCTGCTGCACCGCCGGAAGGATGGCAGTTCATTCCCGGTGGAAGTCATCGGCACCCTGGTCCACCTGGGGGACCAGCGCCGGGTACAGGTATTCCTGCGCGACATCACGGAGCGCAAGGCGGCGCAGGCGGAACTACTCCGCACCCAGCGCACGGAGAGCGTGGGCCTGCTGGCCGGCGGCATCGCCCACGACTTCAACAACCTGCTCACGGCGATCATGGGCCAGACCCGCATCGCACTGGATCTGTTGGAGCCGCAGGCGGCGGCCCAGGGCCACCTGGACAAGGCGCTGGAGGCGGCAGAGAAGGCCTCGATACTCACCCGGCAGATGCTGGCCTACTCGGGGCGGGGTAAGTTCACCGTCCTGCCTCTGGATTTCAATCGGTTGATCCAGGAAAACCTGCGAATCCTGGAAGCCGCTCTCCCCAAGCAGATCCGCTTCGAGCTGGACCTCGAGGCGGGCATCCCCACCGTTCTGGCCGACGAGGGCCAGATGCAGCAGGTGATCATGAACCTGGTGATCAACGCTGCCGAGGCCATTGGGACCGAGCCGGGCACCCTGGCGCTGCGAACCCGGGCCCGGCATCTGGAAGCGGTACCGCCCTCCCGCTGGCCCCTGTGCGGAAACGCCCTGGGCCCCGGCGAGTACCTCCTGGTGGAGGTTCAGGATTCCGGTGCGGGCATGAGTCCCGAGGTCCTGGCCCAGGTATTTGATCCCTTCTTCACCACCAAGGCCAAGGGCCATGGCCTGGGGCTCTCGGCCGTCCAGGGCATCATCCGGGGGCACCAGGGGGCCCTGGGTGTGGATAGCACCCCGGGCGTGGGGACCACTTTCCGGCTGCTGCTGCCGGCCAGCCGCCTGGAGATCCAACCGGCCCCCTGTGTCCGGGCGCCTGCTGCCACGGTCTGCGCCCGCACGGTGCTGGTGGTGGACGACGAGGACTACATGCTGGAAGTGGTTGGTGCCAGCCTCGAGTCCTACGGTCACCAGGCCGTGCTGGCGGCAAGCGGCGAGGCGGCCCTGGACTGGCTGCAGGCGCATCCGGCCGGTGCCGACCTGGTGCTGCTGGATCTCACCATGCCCGGCCTGGGCGGCCTGGAAACCTTCCGGCGCATCCGCGAAAGGTATGGCCGCCTGCCCGTGGTGCTGAGTTCAGGTTTCGCCCTGGAGGAGACCAAGTCCCAGTTGCCGGGCCTCGACCTGGCGGGGTTCCTGCAGAAACCCTACACCGCCAAGGACCTGGTCCACTTGGTGGAAAGCCTGACCACGGAGGGAAGCTAGCGCTTCGCCGAGGCCGCGCGCCAGGCGGCGAGGAGCTTGGCCTCCTGGTCGGGGCTGGGCCCGGCCAGGCGTTTCCGCCCCTTTTCCAGGGGTTCCTGGCTCTTGTACCACGCGAGGGTATCGTTGACTGTATGCTCGGTGGGCCGGAAGCGCAGGCCGGCCCGGATGGCGCGGTCGTTGCGCCAGGTATGGAAGCCCCTGGTATCGCCCTGGAACGGGGCCCAGATGGGGAACTCGAGGCCTTCCTGCTTCGCGATGAATTCGGCGGGAATCCAGGTCGTCCTGGCATCAGCACTGCCGGCCTTCAGGCAGGCGGAGACCAGGCTGCCCCAGCCCAGCCGCCGCTCGG
>JBBIHT010000063.1:0-8918 GCA_037446845.1 Geothrix sp.
GCATGCGGGCCTGCCCCGAGAACGCCATCACCAAGGCGGGGCCCGGGGCTGGGCTGGCCCTGAACACCCCCTATCTCGATCCCCGGAGCATCCCCTGTTTCCTGTGCACCACCCTTCCCTGTGTGGCGGAATGTGAGGACGGCGCCCTGGTGTGGCCTACCCTGAAGCGGGCTGAGGGCACCGAGCTCGAAGGACCCAGGGCCGTCCGCATGGGCACTGCCCGGGTCAAGCCCGCCCTCTGCGCGACCTGGGCCCATGAGGGGCAGGAGGCCCGGGAATGCCGCATCTGCGTGGACCGCTGCCCCTACCCCGAGGAAGCCCTCCGCCTGGAGGCCGCCGAGGGCGCGGGCGTGGGCCATCCGGTGGTGGACGCAGAGGTATGCACGGGCTGTGGCCTGTGCGTCTTCTCCTGCCCCGCCGAGCCGACCGCCATCGTGGTGGAGCCCCGGCGCACCTGATCAGGCGATGCTGATGCCTTCCAGTTCCGCCACCTCGTGGGCGTTGAAACTGGAGCGCACCAGGGGCCCCGCGTAGACCGTGGCGAAGCCCAGGGCCTTGGCCTTGGTCCCCAGCGCGGCAAACTCGTCGGGATGGACATAGCGCTTCACGGGCAACTGGTGGCGGGTGGGGCGGAGATACTGGCCCAGGGTGAGGATGTCCACGCCCGCCTTCACCAGAGCTTCGAAGGTGGTCATCAGCTCGGCCTCCGTTTCCCCCAGGCCCAGCATGAGGCCGCTCTTGGTGCGGAAGGCCGGGCCATAGAGGGATGTCCCCAGTTCCTTGGCCTGGGTCAGCACCCGCAGACTGCGCTCGAAGCGCCCCGCCGGACGCACTTCGGGATAGAGGCTGGGCACCGTTTCGGTGTTGTGGTTGAACACGGTGGGGCCGGCGGCTACCACCCGGGCCACGGCCTCGGGATCCCCCATGAAATCGGGCACCAGCACTTCCACCCCCACGCCGGGATTGCGGTGGCGGATGGCTGCAACGGTCTTCGCAAAATGGTCAGAGCCGCCATCGGGTAGATCATCGCGGTTCACGGAAGTAAGCACCGCGAAGCGAAGGCCCAGGGCGGCGACGCGCTCGGCGGTTTCAAAGGGTTCCAGGGAATTCAGGGCCATGGGCTTGCCGCTCTGGATGCTGCAGAAGCCACAAGCCCGGGTGCAGGTGTCGCCCATGAGCAGGAAGGTGGCGGTGCCGTGGGTGAAGCAGTGGGTGCGATTGGGGCAGCGGGCCTCCTCGCAGACCGTGTGCAGGTCCGAGGCCCGGAGATCCTTCTTCATGGTGTGCAGCTCGCCCAGCTTCACCCGTTCCCTGGTGATCCAATCCGGCAGCCGGGGGTGGCCTTCCAGCACTTCTCGACCCACGCGCTTGGCAAAACGGCCCATCGGACCTCCAGAGGAACCTCCAGTTTCCCGTAAGATGCTCCCATGACCAAGTCGCTATCCCAATTGCTCGGCCGGGAGCAGATGGCCTTCCTGGGGCGGGACCGGGCGGCCTGGGGTCCTCACTTGGCACGGGTGCGGGCCTTTCTCGGGGCAGGCCTCCAGGGGGCGGATCCGGCCCGACCCGTGCTGGTGCTGGGGGCGGGTTCGGGCCTGGAGGTGCCATGGGCGCTGGCCCCGGCTGCGACCACGGGCTGGGACGCCGACCCCTGGAGCCGGTTATGGACGCTGGCGCGGCATCGCCGTTGGCCCCGGTGGGTCTTCGAGGATATGACCGGCGGCCTGGGGGATCTGGAACACCTGGCCCGCCGTTGTGCCGCCGAGCCGTGGTCACGCCGCCCCCGCGAGCCCGGCCAGGCTGCGCGCCGCCTGGCCGGGCTGCTCCCGTCCCTGGCGCCGGAACCCCATGCCCTGCGGACCTGGATCCGGGAACAACGGCCGGGGACCATCCTGGTGGCCAATGTGATGGGTCAGTTCGGAGTGGTGGCCCAGCGCCTGGTGGAAGGCATCCTCGGACCACAGGCCTTCGAGCCTGATCCCGAGCGGGCCGATCCGCTGGTGGAGGCCCTGGAGGCTTGGACGGCCAGGGCCCTGAGGGCCTTTCTCGGGGCCCTCGGGCTCAGTGGCGCCCGCCTGTGGCTGGTGCACGATTGCGCGGTGATTTTCGGCGGGGGCCCTCTGGAGCTGGGTCCATGGACCGAGACCTGGCGGGCCCAGGTGCGCACCTCGGGAGGGGTGCTGGAGGTGCATGATCCCCTGGCGGGCCTGATTGTGGGCGCGGCCCTGGGGGATTCGGGCCACTTCCCCCACCGCGAGCGCTGGCTTTGGGACCTAGGCCCGGGCCAGCGTCATGTGGTGGAAGCCCTGGCCTGGGAACCCGGGCGACCCGGCGAATCCAGAACGCCTGTGGCATCCGTCAACCCTTGTCCCCAGAGAGGGCCATCACGGCCATACTGATTCACCTTGGAGTGGATCAGGCATGGCGTGGTTTAATTGGGCGTTGGCATCCATGATTCTCATGGGACTGGGCAATCTGGGCATGCGGGCCGCAGTGGCAAAGGGGCTCAACCCGGCCTCGGTGCTGTTCTGGGTGGTGCTTGGAGAGCTTCCCCTGGCGCTGGTCTATGGATTGGGTCGCGGGAAGGCGAGCGGCAACCCTGCGGGCATCGCCTGGGCCCTGACAGCGGGGCTCCTGACTGCAGCCGCCCTGGTGTTGGTGAACGAAAGTTTCGCCCGGGGCGCCAAGGCAGCCGTGGCCATCGCCATCATGAATGCAAACTTCCTGGTGGTGGCCGTCCTGGCCTTCGTCCTGTTCCGAGAACACCTCAACGCCACCAAGCTGCTGGGCCTCGGGACCACCCTTGCCGGCCTCTGGCTCATGGCCCGCTGAATCAGGATTATTCGATCATGGCGAAATTCCGTCGTTTCCTTCTAGGCCGTGCGCTCACCAGCTCGGAGTCGCAGCACGCCCGGATCAGCAACCCCATCGGGTTATCGGTATTCAGCTCGGATGCGCTTTCCTCGGTGGCCTATGCCACCCAGGAGATCATGGCCAGCCTGTCCAGCAATCTGCATGGGGTGGCGGCAGCGACCGCCGTGGCCGTGATCCATCCCCTGTTCGGCCTCTCCATCCCCGTGGCCCTGGGCATCGTGGGCCTCCTGGCCATTCTGGGCATCAGCTACCGGCAGACGATCCTGGCTTACCCCATGGGCGGTGGGGCCTACATCGTGGCCAAGCAGAACCTGGGCGAGGCCGCGGCCCTGGTGGCGGGCGCGAGCCTCCTCATTGACTACATCCTCACGGTGGCCGCCTCCGTATCATCCGGCGTGGCCGCCATCACGGCCGCCTTCCCCCTGATCCAGGGCCACAATGTGGCGCTCTCCCTGTCGGCCATCGCCTTCATTGCCCTGGCGAACCTGCGGGGCATCAAGGAAAGCGGAGCGCTGTTCGCCATTCCCACCTATGGCTTCATCACCTTGATGCTCTCACTCCTGGTGGTGGGGACCGTGCGCGCGGCCCTGGGCGGAGGGCCCACCCAGGCCCAGGTGCAGGTCTCCCTGGAGCACACCCAGCGCTTCGGGGGCCTGGCGATGGTGTGGATCTTCATGCGGGCCTATTCCGCCGGATGCACCGCCCTGACGGGGGTGGAGGCCATTTCCAATGGTGTTCAGGCCTTTAAGGAGCCTGCGGAGAAGAACGCCTCGAAGACCATGATGATCATGATCCTCCTGCTGGGGACCATGTTCCTGGGGATCACTCTGCTCTCCAATCATTTCGGCGTGATCTACCAGCACAGCTCGGATCCAACGGTGGTGGCGGAAACCCTTCTTTCCAAGCTGGCCAAGGCTGTCTATGGGGATGTGGGCCACGGTCTGCCCAAGGCCATGTACTACCTTACCCAGACCTCCACTTTCGCCATCCTGGTGGTGGCGGCCAACACGGCCTATGCGGATTTCCCCCGGCTGGCCGCGATCATGGGACGGGACAACTATCTGCCACGGCAGTTCGCCAGCCAGGGGGACCGCCTGGTCTTCTCCAACGGCATCTTCATCCTCACCATGGTGAGCGGCTTCCTGGTGGTGCTGCTGCACGCCAACACCGACCTGCTGCTACCCCTCTATGCCCTTGGCGTGTTCACGGGCTTCACCCTTTCCCAGGCGGGCATGGTGATGCACTGGACCAAGCTCAAGGACCGGGAACCCAGGTGGCATGCCAAGGCCCTGATCAACGGCATTGGCTTCATGGCGTCCGGTGTGGTCATGCTCGACATCGCCATCACCAAGTTCGGCTACGGCGCCTGGATCGTGGTGGTGCTCATCCCGGCCATGGTGTGGCTGTTCATGCAGATCCACCGCCACTACATCCGGGTGAAATCCATCCTTGCCGCCAGCCGGACCGAATTCCTCCCGCACCGCCGCAACCGCGTGGTGGTGCTGGTTTCAGGGATCCATTCCGGCGTGGTGCAGAGCCTCAACTACGCGAAAGTTATCGCCGAGCACGGTGAGGTCGAGGCCATCACGGTTGATTTCCCGGACGAGAACGGCCGCGACAGCAAGGCGCTCGACAGGCTCCGCTCCGATTGGCCCAAGTACTGCGAGGGCATCCCTCTGCGCGTATTGTCCAGCCCCTACCGCAAGATCGTGGAACCCATTGTTGAAGAACTGGCCCGCATGCGCCGCAACGAACCTGAGTACACGATCACCGTGATCCTCCCCGAATTCGTGACAGGCTCCTGGTGGGGCAACCTCCTTCACAATCAGACCGCCTGGCGCATCAAGGGAACCCTGCTGTCCAAACCCAAGATCGTGGTGATCTCCATCCCCTACCACCTGGAGCCGATCATCGAGTAGGGCAGGGAGCAGGCCCGGTCACTTCCGGAGGCGCCCGACGGGCCGAGCCAGGAGTTCCTGGCCGCTCAGCAGCTCGGACAGGGTCTGGTGCCGGGGCCCCAGGAGGAGGCAGAGGAAGCTCAGCGGGAACAGGGCCACTGAAGCCAAGTGGGTGAGCGAGTAGGTCAGGCGGCGCTCCGGCGAGGGCTCGGGCAGGGTGACGCCGAACGGGCTCATGAGGGGAGATTGGCCGGTGAGCACCAGGGGCACCATGAAGAAGGCCCAGGAAACCGAAAAGAGGTAGGGCAACACCAGGGGCCAGGCCCCGGTCCACAGGCGCAGGGGTGACAGCCCCGCCAGCCAGGCGGGGAGCCCCAGGGCCACCATTTGGATGGCCGCGAGCAGGACCGCCTCCAAGGCCTCCACCTTCACCAGGGGCCAGAAGGTTGCCACTGGGCCCTCTGCACCGGGCTTCCGGGTGTCCACCGGTTCCGGGGCTGGGGCCGCCAGAGGTGCCAGCTCCTCGGGGGTGATCTCGATAGAGACGGGCGCCACCCTGCCCAGGGCCGGGGCCGTGAGGGCCTTCCCGGGCCCATCCAGGTTCACCTGTGCCAGGGCCGAGGCCTGGAACAGCATGGGGCGTCCCGGCCGGGGCGGAGCCAAGCCCAGGCCGCACTCCGGGCATTCTGCCGCCAGGACCGATAGGCGCGTGTGGCAGCTGGGACAGAGGCGGCGGGTAGGAATGGCCATCGCCTCAAGGCTACCCCCGAGTTCGGGTGCGGCCGAAAAAAAGGCCCCGGTTGCCCGAGGCCTTTTCGTGGCACCGACCGGCTACTTCACATTGACGGCCAGCCACGCCTTGTTCACGGTGGTGTAGACCGCGCTTCCAGACGGGTAGCCCAGGGCCGCGCAGGCGTTCAGGGTGGCCACCCGGGCGCCGGCATAGTTGGTGCTGCTGGTCATGTAGGCGGTGATCGCCTTGTACCAGATGCGGGCGGCCAGGTCGTTGCCAATGCCGCTGATGCTGGCGACGCCGTTGGCCAGGGGCGACTGGATGCCGCCGGAAAAGGTGTCAATCTGGCTGCCGTGGGCCAGCAGGAAGAAGAAGTGGTTCGCCACGCCCGAGCTGTAGTGCACATCCTTGCGGCCCAGGCTCTTGGACCAGGCATCGGGGCTGGCGCCATCCAGGCTGGGTTTGTACATGTAGCGCAGGGGCTTATTGAAGGCATTGGTGGCCAGCTGTTCGCCGATGAGGTAGTTGGCGGCGGGCACCGTTCCGTAGTTCACCTGAATGGTGCTGGTGATGGCGGTGTAGTTGGGCACCGTGCTGGTGCCGCCACCATGGGCCATGAATTCCACCATGGTGCCGAAGATGTCCGAATTGGCTTCATTCAGGCCGCCGGATTCCCCCCGGTAGGTGAGGTTTGCGGTGCGCGCCATGACGCCGTGGCTCATCTCGTGGCCGGCCACATCAATGGATTCCAGGGACTTGAAGGAGGAACCATCGCCATAGGTCATGCAGAAGCAGCTGTCGGACCAGAAGGCGTTGTCGTAGCTGTTGCTGTAGTGGACGCGGCTGTAGGTAGCGCCGTTGGACCCATCAATGCCGTTCCGGCCCAGGACATTCTTGTAGAAATCGTAGGTGAGCCCGACGCCGTAATGGGCATCCACGGCCGCAGTCTGGCCGTTGGCGGTGGTGGTGCTGCCTCCCGCCACATAGTTGCTGCCATCGCCCCAGGTGTTGTCGGCGTCATTGTAGAGCGTGCCTGTGCCCGAGGTGGCATGGTTCAGGTTGTAGGTGGCATAGTTCATGGCGCGGGTGGTATCCCGAAGATCAAAGGTGGCGCCGTTAGCGGTGGTGTTGAGATTGACCGTGCCAGAGAACTGGGAATGGCCTGTTCCAGTCGCGGTGTGGAGGCTGTCCCAGCTCTCGAGGATCTCCCCACTGTGGGCATCCACCATGAAGTCGGTATGGCGCGTCTCAAGGGCGCCGTTCTCCAGCTCGGTGTGGATGTGATAGGCCAGCACCGGGCGGCTGAAGGTGCGCTCGCCCCGAGGGGTTGCAATCGTACGGGTCACCGAGCTGACCACCAGCTCGGCCGTGGGGGTGTGCGTGTAGGCGCCCCTGGGGGCCAGGGCCTGGTGCGCCACCGCCAGGGCCTCGCCCGCGCCAAGGGAGGGGGAGACATTGAGGTTGAGGCCGCGGACCAGGGCATCGGTGTGCTCCGTGACCAGGCCGCCCCGCATGTGGATGATGGATTCTCCCTCGAACACGCGGATGCCCTTGTAGGTCTGGTGCATGCGCACATGGGCTTCGCCGTTGGGTTCCACGAAGGTGCTCTTGGGTGCGAAGCTGTGGTCCCGGTCCAGGCCCAACTGGAAGACCCGGGCGTCGAGGTGACGGCGGGCCTCGTCGGCGAGGGAGTTGTCCAGCTGACGGGCAGCCAGACTGGGGACCATCAAGGCGGCGGCGGCCGCCAGGCGGAGCGTGAGGGGGGTGGTCATGCTAGGCCTCCAGGGAGCTGGGCTCCAGAGCGGTGGGTTGGATGAAAAGAGTTGGGAAAGGTGAAGGGGATGCTACCGGGATCGGGTCCGGCAGGGATGTTAATTTTTGTTAAGGCACATTTCGGGTCCGATTCTCCCATCCCCCCGTGTCACCCTTGGGGCTCCGGGCCAGTGCTGGCGCCACTTCGCGCGCTCCGTGCCCCGACCCCAAAAAGGACAAGATGATGATTAACATTTCCACCGGGGCCTTCCACCCGAGCACCCGGCTCTACCGGTTCACCATCCTTGTTTTCATCAGTCTGCTGGTTTTCGGAAGCTATTTCGCCTATGACAGCATCGGGGCCCTGGAAACCACCCTGATGCGCGAACTCCACCTGGACCGCAGCAGCATCGGCAATCTGTACACGGCCTACTCCGTGGCCGCCATCGCCATCGTCTTTTTTGGCGGCATGCTCTATGACAAGCTGGGGCCCCGCCGGGCCAGCCTGCTGTTCAGCCTGCTGGTGTTCCTGGGGGCGGTGATGGTCGCCATGGCCCGGAGCAAGTGGATGCTGTTCGGGGGGCGACTGGTGTTCGGGGCCGGGTCCGAGTCCCTGATCGTGGTGCAGAGCGCCATCGTCAGCCGGTGGTTCAAGGGCAAGGAATTGGCCATGGCCTTCGGCATCACCCTGACCCTCAGCCGCGTGGGCACTCTTTTTAGCTTCAACACGGAGGAGCTCATCGCCACCTATTCCGGAAGTTTCCGCGTGGCCCTGTGGGCGGCTGCGGGGCTCTGCCTATTCTCGGTGCTCTGCAACCTGGTGTTCAACCTCATGGATCGGCACGGCGAGAAGGCATTGGCCCTGCCGAAGCCCGAGGCGGGGGACAGGATCGTCCTTTCCGATGTGAAGAGGTTTTCGTCCTCCTACTGGCTCGTGGTGCTGCTCTGCGTGACCTTCTACAGCGCCATCTTCCCCTTCACCGCCCTGGCCACGGACATGTTCCACAGCAAGTGGGGCCTGCCGCTGGTAAGCGCCAGTTCCGGGAGTTTCCTGTCCCAGGTGTTTTTCAACTTCACCCACATGTTCACCACGGCGCCCGGGGTCACCAGCATCGTCATCGCCGCCTCCATGATCTTCGCCCCCTTCGCCGGGGATCTGGTGGACCGCATCGGCCGGCGCGCCTCGCTCATGGTGCTGGGCTCGCTCATCCTCATTCCGGCCCATCTCCTCATGGGCCTCACCCACTGGAACCCCATCCCCATGATGGTCATGCTAGGCGCGGCCTTTGTGCTCGTACCCGCGGCCATGTGGCCCTCGGTGCCCCTGGTCGTGGATGAAAAACGGCTGGGCACGGCCTTCGGCCTGATGACCGCCGTGCAGAACCTGGGGCTGGGCCTATTCCCCTTCCTGAACGGCTGGCTGCGGGACAGGACGGGCAGCTACACCGGGACCCAGGTGATGTTCGCGGGCCTGGGCATCGCCGGGCTGGTCTTCGCCTTCCTGCTGATGCGATCCGACCGCCGGCTGGGTGGCGTACTTCAGGCGGGGCGCGAAAAGGTCTAGTGGCGTCCGAGGCAGAATCCATCATGAACGGCCCCGGGCTGTGGAAAGGATCCACAGCCCGGGGCTCAACCTTTCCTGAAAGCGTGGGATCTCTTGG